>JAOAAU010000023.1 GCA_026418695.1 Clostridia bacterium | reverse complement strand
CTCAAGACGGATGTTTTCAAAAGTAACACCCTGATAAACTGCCGGAGCATTGTATGTAATGACTCCGTTGACGGATTCCCGGACCGGCGCTGTAAATACTTCTCCATCAGGAATATTCATTTTGCCGTCACACTTGATGGCCGGAAGGCCTTTGATAGAGAAGGTCAGGTCGGTATCCTTTCCGGTAATCCTTACCTTGTCGGTATTTTCCATGATTTTTACGAGAGAATCCATGGCTTTGGACATCTTTGAGTAATCCAGATTACAGACCTTGAAATAGAAATCTTCAAATAGCTCCGTAGCCATCGAAGCGAGCTGTGCCATGGAATGATTGGGGTATCTCATAACGCACCATTTGGTGTTTTTTACGCGCTGGGCTGTGAGGGGCCTAAGGTAATGCTGGGTATAAAGCTTCATTTTCTCGCTGGGGACAGCGCCAAGCTCACTGACATTTTCTGCTGCTCTTAGTCCGATATAAGCATCCATCTCTTCCATCTGTTCCATATCGAAATCCAGCATATCTTTCAACTGTTCCTCAGTGCATTCATTCAGCAGAACTCGTAAAAGCTCGGTGTTCCTGATATTGAGGAAGGGCATTCCGCCTGCTTCATAGGCTTGTTTGATTAATTCCTTGGTCAGGGGAACTTCGTTGCCAATGTTCTCAATCAGAATTTTCTCTCCGGGTTTGAGATCCGTAGAGTAATTGATCAAAATCTCTGCGAGTTTTTCAATACGAGGATCTTTCATAGGGGGGCCTCCTTCTATTTATTAAAGTCTTTAGATAATTCCATGGTTACAATTCTCTTTTCCAGCATACTGGTTACCAAAGCATCAATGGTTAAGGCGTTGGTGATAGACTGCTTAAGGGGGATTACAGGCTGTTCCCTGCCTTTGATAACTTCAGCGAAATTCCTTAACTGCAGGATGAACGCGTTTGCTTCCTCAATCTCGTAGGTATCGGTCAAAATGTAACCCCAGTCCTGTTTGCGATGGGTTTGTGTGATTTTAACTTCACCATAGATACCCCAAGCCACCGGCAGCCTTAAAATGCCATTGGCGCAAGTGATTTGAAGCTCCTGGCTGAAGTTTGCATCCTTGCTGCTTTCAATGATGCCGACAATCCCGTTGTCATATTCAATCATTCCATAAATCCGATTGATGACGCCATAACGTTCACTTTCATTACCGGAAGCAAAAACACGTGTTGGCAATCCTCCGCTGAAATGGTTGCATGCGTTTACAAGATAGCTCATCCAATCATAAGGGACTCCTCCCCCGCATTCCTTGCGGAATCGCCAGTCGAGTTCAATACCCTCGTCCAGGTTTTCCTCCGGTTCATAATTGCTGAAGGTGGCTCGGATGCTGTCTACTTTTCCGATATCCTTGTAGGAAAGAATGCTTTCCAGCTTGTGAATCGCCGGATGGTGACGGTATTTGCATCCTTCCATCAGAAAAGCTCCGTTTCTTTCTACCATTTCCCAGATAGATAGGGCTTCTTCGGCAGAAAGTGTCAGTGACTTCTCACATAAGATATTTTTGATTCCCATCGAAAGGCATTTTTTAATCTGCTCCAGATGCTGCATCGGCCAGGTGCAAAGAATGACGGCATCCAGCTTCTCGTTTTTGAGCATGACCTCCATGTCAGTATAGTACGCAACACAGTTATATTTTTCAGCACAATTTCTTGCACGGTCTTCAATAATATCACAGCATGCAGTGATTCGAACTCCGGGAACTGCCTTGGCAGCATTCATATGCTCCCGAGAATGATCACCGCATCCGACAATACCAATCTTGAGTATATTGTTGTTTTCCCTCACAAAATAATCCTCCTCAGGTTATATCAACTTTTCCAATTCCTCGAGTGTTTGCGCGAATACATCCAATGCATCCTGTACAGGTTTCGGTGTTGAAAGGTCAACTCCAGCCCTCTTTAATAATTCAAGGGGATAGTCAGATCCGCCGCTGCTGAGGAAGTTGATATACCTATCTACAGCCGGCTTTCCTTCCTTTAAAATTTGCTGTGATAAGGATGTGGCAGCGGAGAAGCCTGTAGCATATTTATACACGTAAAAGCTGGTATAGAAGTGCGGAATCCTCGCCCATTCAATACTGATATCATCATCCACAAAGACTTCACTTCCATAGTACTTTTCATTCAGCCCTTTGTAGATCTCATTTAAGGCTTGCACGGTCAAGGATTCACCCTGTTCTGTCTTGGAATGAATAATCTTCTCAAACTCAGCGAACATCACTTGTCTGAAAATCGTGCCACGGAATTCTTCAAGGAAATGATTTAATAAGTATGCTTTTTCCTTTTCGTTTTCTGTCTTGCCCAGCAGGTATCTCATCAAAAGTGATTCATTGACGGTTGAGGCTACTTCCGCGACAAAAATCTTATATTCTGAGTAAATATATGGCTGTGTTTTATTGGTATAGAAGGAATGCAGCGCATGTCCCATCTCGTGAGCAATAGTAAATACGTCATTGATAGTGCCCTGATAATTTAGTAGAACATAGGGGTGGGACTTGTAAGCTCCCCAGGAATAGGCGCCGCTTGTTTTCCCTTCGTTTTCAAAGACATCAATCCAGCCGGAATCAAAGCCCTGTTTCAGATACCCGAGATATTCATCTCCAAGGGGCTTGAGGCCGTTTACTACCATATCGAGAGCATCCTTATAAAAAATGCTCTTAGCCGGCTCTTCTACAATTGGAACATAAAGGTCATACATATGGAGTTGGTCCATCTTTAATGCCCTTTTTCTGAGCTTGAGATATTTGTGCAGCAAAGGCAGGTTTCTGCTGACTGTATCGATCAGGTTATCATAAACATCAGTTGAAATATTATCCGAATCAAGAGAAGCCTCCAGACTGGATTTGTAGTTTCTTACGGTTGCATAGAACCTGTTGTTCTTTACATTGCTGGTTAGAGTGGTTGCAAGGGTGTTGATCTGTTTGTTATAAGTGCCGTAAAGTGCCTTGAATGCATCTTCGCGGACCCTTCTTTCCTTGCTTTCCAGAAACTTGATGTACCTTCCTTTGGTGAGTTCAGTTTCCTCGCCGGTTTCATCCTTGATAAAAGGAAATCTGATATCGGCATTGTTGAACATAGTAAAAATATCTCTGGGCGCATGAGCTATTTCTGAAGAAAAGGCCAATAATTCTTCTTCCCTTTCGGACAAGGTGTGTGCTTTTTGCCGTAAAGCTTCACTGAAAAATTGCTTGTATACCTGCAGCTCTGCATTGCTGTCAATAAAGCTGTTTAATTTGTCCTCCGGGATGGAGATGATTTCCGGAATGATAAAAGATACGGAAGCGTAAACCGTTGTTGAAAGAACGGAAGCTCTGTCGGCAAGAGATTGGTAAACATGATTCGCATTGTTTTCATCCCTTCTCATTCGTGCATAAACAAAAAGCTTGTCGTTCAGGGATAGCAATTCATCACTGGCCTTCAGGCAGCCGAGCAGTGTTTCGGCATTCTCCCCCAGTTTTCCTTTGAATTGTGAAACTTCCTCTGAAAGGGATTTTACCTTTTTAAAATCTTCTTCCCACAGAGAGTCGTTGCTGTATATATCCTCAAGCCTCCATTTGTACTTGCTTTCTATTTCTTCTCGTTTTGGCAGTGCTTTATTTTTCGTTTCCGACATTTTTCCTACCTCCTTTGAAAAATTTATGCTGTCAGCAAACAGGAATTATGTTTCCCATTACCTAATACCTATTACTTATCAACCATTAGTATTTACCACATTTTATTCTAAAGATTACAAATTATCATACTTATCGCTTTTTCCCCTGCATTTGTCTACAGGATACTTGAGTGCGTTCTTTTTTATTTTGTCCAGCATGGCCTTATTCAGATCAATCCCGAGATCGTGGGTCAACATGAGCAGGTAAGCTGCGACATCTGAAATTTCCTCCTGGATCTTATCAAACTCATCTTTGCCCAAAGATTCCTTGCCTTCACCACTGTGCTTCCACTGGAAATGCTCCATGAGTTCTGCTGCTTCGATGGCAATAGACATGGATAAATTTTTGGGGGTGTGGTATTGCTCCCAATCCCTTTCATTTCTAAACCGGATCAGGGCTTCCATGGCTTCTTTCAAATCGAATCCGTTCATGCCCGGAACCTCCCTTCTGCTTGTCCTACATTATACACCAGTATACAATGATTTCCAAGACTGCTGGAATAAATGTAAACTTCCTGTTCGAAGTAATGAAAAGCACTAATTTATATTTGGATGTAAATATTTAGAAGTTATTAGAGGATTTTAATAATATTTGTAGAAATAATGTCTTAATTATGACTTCTATCCGATGTTGTTGATTAGGGTGTCGGGTCGGTAGAAGTATTAGCTGAGGAGATAGAACAAAGCAATCGGATGTACCTTTGGTGGGATTGATTATTTTATTTCAGATAGGGAGTTTTTATGGGGATTAAAGAAAATGTAAATGAATTTAATATGAAGATGGCAGAGCGGCTGGCACATTCATTAAAGGAAAGTTTAAGCAATGCGGATGGGATGGAGAATGACGATACGGTTTTGCGGGATTTCATTTATAGAATGCTGACATTCTATAGTTCCATCAACATTAATAATTTCTATTTTGATGAAAAGGTCGACCGAATCCGGGAAAAGGAGATGGAAATAGAGTTTGAAACCTTCGTGACACAGCCCGAGTTATGGGATAGCTGGAAGAGGATGTGGGAGTATCAGAAACCAACCCATGATAAGGACTGGTTAAACAAGGTTTTAAAAGAAGAGGCTGCGGCTTTCGGGAAAAAGTAAGTGAGTCCTGAAAGCGCCGAATCTGGTAAAAAATTCTCTTGAAAAAGCCATTTATTTTTAGTATACTAATAGTCGCCACTTTTTAGTGGCTCCTTGTGCCCATAGCTCAGCAGGATAGAGCGTCGGTTTCCTAAACCGCAGGCCGGAGGTTCGAATCCTCTTGGGCACACCACGATGAAAGCCAGTAGATTCAAGTAATTGACTACTGGCTTTTGTCATTCCTATGCATAAAAATCGGCGCCTTTGTGCATAAATTGTGCATATCCTACTCATATTGGACAATTAATCCTGTACTGTCCACATCATTTTTTTGAGTAAATATTTCCGTGTTTAATGAATTGATAATATCCTTTTGTGTATTCGGCATAAGGTGGGAATATGTATTCAATGTAATGTTAACTGAAGTATGCCCCAGTCTTTCAGATACAACTTTTGGGTTGACTCCCTGTCTTAGCAACCAGGATGCATGGGTGTGCCTTAGACTGTGAAATGAGATACTCTCACTAAAGCCAAGTCTACGGGAATATTTTTTAAATACTTTTGTAACATAGTCCGGCAGGATCGGGCTACCATCCTGCCAGACACAGAAGTGTTCGGAGTCCTTATAAGAGGAAAGAAACTGGACCTTATACGATTTCTTTTTACGTATATATTCCAAAAGCACTTTTTCTGTACCTGGAAGCATGGGAACCGGCCTCTTGCTCCTATGTGTCTTGGTAGAATTCAATTTCATTTCTCCAGAGATTCTCTTAAAGCTTTTTCTTATTGTAAAAATCTTATTTTGAATATCTACATCCTCATTTTGGAGTCCACATACCTCACCCAACCTCATACCGGTTGTTGCGGCAATAAAAATTGGAATAAAGACTGCTTCTTCCTTGACAGTATCAAATAACAGCTGCAATTGACTGTCTGATAAAACTTCAAGATCCTTCTTGTTTAAACGTGGTGGTTTGCATGCGTCCACCGGGTTGTATTGAATGTACTGCCACTGAATAGCATATTTTAAAGCAAGGTGAAGTACCCGGTGTATGTGTAATACTGTTGTTGTAGACAAACCATAATTTATCCTGTCAGTATAAAACCTTTGAATTTGAGCGGGTTTAAGTTCCTTGAGTTTGATATTTCCGAGTGTAGGTATGACGTGGATCCTTAAAAATTCAGCATATCTCCGCCGTGTAGTAGGAGCGACATTATGCATGGCATAAT
>JAOAAU010000019.1 GCA_026418695.1 Clostridia bacterium | reverse complement strand
CAAATAAAGAATAAACGCCTAATCAAGGATTGAGAAGTAAACTGAAGTAATAAGGGATCCTCCCAAGGACAAATTTCGCTAACATTATTTCCTTCTACTCTTCCCGCTCTTCATATTTTTGTTGTCAAAGTATCTCTTCTTACTTCTTTCTTCATTTAAACTAGAATCCGAAAATTTTCTTAAATGCACTCTTTTCCTTCTCCACAACAGCTTTTTCTGCTGTGATTTCGGTCGCCATACCGATGATGGCCTTGGCAACTTTTGTTTCCGTTCTGGTCATCACAAAGGGAAATCCCTTGTTTGCTGAAGTTATGACGGTCTGACTGTCTTCCGGAACATAGGCCCAAATATTGTGCTTTAGTGTGTTTTCAAAGTCTTTATACTTTATTCCGAATTGCTCCGATGCTTTGTTCAAGATGATGCTGATTTTTTCCTTGGAGTAATGCAGTGATTCCATGACATCCAAACCTGATTTTACATTTTTTATGGTTGGGAGGTCCAGGGTTGAGACCAGCATAATCCTGTCCGACATATCCAAAGAAGTAAGTACGGTCTCATGAAAACTGGCAGAGGTATCAATAATGACATAATGATAACTCTCCTTGAGCGTCTTAATAATCTTTTCTACATGGGATGAAGTAATGTATTCGGCATATTCCGGCTTGATCGGTGCCGGCAGCACACGGACCCCCGAAAAATGGGTGACGAGATAATCGTCCATCAGCTCTTCATCCAGTTGATTGATTTCCTTGATCAAATCACTAATGGTATTTTTTACGGAAACATTCAGCATGATGGCCACATCACCGAATTGAAGATCCAAATCCACCAGGGCTACTTTTTTCTTTGTCATCCTTGCCAGGCTAACGGCAAGGTTGGAAGCGATTGTTGTCTTGCCCACTCCGCCTTTTGTGCTGAAAACAGTGATCACTTTGGACTTGACTTCCTCAGTGATTTTGGGAAGGGAGGAGTGCTCTCTTCTTTTATATTCCGTCTCATAGGTCTTTACCAAGGTCCTGACCAGGTCTTCTCCGGAAAAGGGTTTGTTAAGGAACTCTCTCGCCCCTGCCGACATGGCTTTTCTAAGGTATTCCTGTTCTCCCTGAACTGACATGATGATGACCGTAGTTTCCGGAACATTCATGGTAATTTCCTCAGTTGCTCTGATTCCATCCATAACAGGCATATTGATATCCATCAGGACAATATCCGGTCTGGCTTCTTTTGTAATAAAAATGGCTTCTTCCCCGTTTTCAGCTTCGCCGATCACCTCGATCTTCTTTTCGAAGGATAGCAATGTCTTGATATTATTCCTGGTTTCTTCGGTATCATCTACGATTACAACTTTGATCTTATCCATAAAGCACCCTCCTCAAGCCGTTAGCAACAGGCCATCAAAGGTCTCCCCCGAGATCTTCCTTATGACGGCCTATCGCTATACGAAAAATTATTTCGAAATGATTTTTACACCCTTTTCATTGACAATATCACTTCGGATCGCCCCCGGAGTATCTATCATCCGGTTATCCCCGACTCCTCTCAGAGAAAGTCTTAAAACTGAGAATTCAGATGCATACACCAGTTTCTCTGCATCTGCCGGGTCAACCGCCAATGTCACCGTTTTCGGGAGTTCTTTCGCTTTATCGTCTGCTACGTATTGATCCTGCCCTAAAGCCAGCACCTTTACATTTTGAATGATGGTTTTTGTGATTCTGGGATAAATCGTTTTACTGTCCTTATCGTCAACCTCTTCCTTATCAAAGCTTGCCAGGACATCCACAAAATCGCCGGGTTTCAGCAGGTTCGCCACTTCTATCTGTTCGTTTACATTGATACTCACAGCACGTTTCCCCTCCGGTACGTTGTAAACCAGAGTAAGTTTATTTTCATCTACAATCCTGTCTTTTAAAATCTGCTCCCCTTCAATCACACTGTCTTTCAGGTACTTGCCTACGACGTCTGCACTATTCAAGACCGCTCTGGTATTTAAGTATTCTCTCGTAACTTTCACCATTTTGATATCTTCATTGATGATTTTGTGTTTTGGGGGAAGTGTTTTAGCTGCTACATATACATTGACATATTCAATGATTTCGGGCTTTGTCGTAACTCTCTTGATGTAGACATATACCAGCGCTGAAGTAATGAGTGCCATGATCAAAGCCATAAAGATGACCTTCTTGTTGATCGACTCCATAAAGCCCCTCCTCGTTGATTTATTGAATCAGTTCTATTCCCATCAACCCAAAATCCGGTACTGCATCATTGATTCTTGAATCTACGGTATATTTTAAGAACCTTCCTTCCAGTACCAGCCCCTGCTTCGTTGTATTAGTATTTTTAATAAAAAAAGCTGTGAAGCCTTCAATTTTCATTATTTCTTGGTTTTCATCCTGCAGCTTTCCAACAACAGGCAGGATCATGATTCTGGAGCAATCCCGCTGATAGTTTTCAGGAGTGCATCGAGGTTTGTGCTTGCATTTATCCAGCAATTGCTTGATGCACTGCTCGGTTTGTTCCTTACTGAACTCATTTAGGGGGTATACACCGTTTCCTGCCTTTAGGTTTTTTCTAAAACCATAGAGGATACTGCTTTCAAAATCTCCGTTTCCCAGGTCCAGTTCCCGTATCCGAATGCTGTTGGGCCTTTCGCTTTTCTGATTGCTTAGGATAAAATCCTGGTCAAATCTGAAGTTTTGTTTTTCTACTGCAAAAGGTCTTATCCCCTTATATTGACTGATTCCGGACAGTCTGGCTGTCACACCTTCCTTTAGTTCCTTGCTCTGAATTCCTGCATACCCTAAGAAAATATATTCAAAGGGTTTTCCCAAGCGGATGGAGATTTCCCGATGGTTATCGGATATCTTGATGTCCATCTCACTCAAACTGCTAACCTTTTGAACCGCATTCTCCTTCATCATCCTTACGGCTGTTTCCCTGTTTTTTATTAGCTCAGCTGCCCCGATTTTCGCAACCTCTTTTGCTCCTTTTGAGAGTTTGTAACGTTCAAAAGCTGCATAGCCTATATCCGTGACCAGTGCTGCAGTCAAGAGGATCATCACTGCAGAGCAAACCACTACAATGGAGGAACTCCCTTTGGTACTAAATATGAACTGTTTCAAATTTACTTTTTTCTGCATATTGATCAATCACCGTCTTCCACCCCGTTATTCCATTCTCATTACGGTTCGTGCTTTTAAATGCATCGGATTAGGGACAATTGCACTGATGACCGGTGTGAGCAGTTGATTTTCATACTCGATGGTGACACTGATTTCATCCCCCTTTTTTCTCAATGATTGGGAGGGAGCAATGGTTACTTGCATTTTGGATTGGTTTAAGGTTGTTGTCATGTTCAGGATACTTGAGTTTATGACTGAATCCGCAGAACCGACCGAAGCCAGCCGGACACCCTCTCTTGAAGCATTCGCTATGACCAGGTAATTATTGAAAAGCAGACCGAAGTCAATAATCCCTGTTAGGATCAAAATAACCAAAGGAAGGATCATGGCTGCTTCGACGGTGGATTGTCCGTTCATGCCTTTTTTTCTTTTTAGCATCTTCCTCACCATTCTTCCTCTATTCATGGAACATTCGTTTTTGCTTCTGATAGTAAATTGCCCTACCTGACATCAGATAGGGCAATTTTAAAATCAACCTCACGGATTTGCTGCTGGTGCAGCGCCTGGCAGAGCATTGGATACCGTTGTAAACAAGCCTTGAAGTTTTCCGCCCATGGTGGTGAGGATTACGATAACGCCTACTGCGATCAAGCCGATGATCAAGCCGTATTCCACCATACCTTGTCCTTTTTTGGATTTGAGTGCATTCATGAAGCAAATCAGATGAACATATAATTTTGTCATTTTGATTACCCCTCTCTTTTAATTGGTTCGTTGGTTGATTGGCTTTTTCCCTCTTTGTGTTGGAACCGCATCCTATTCTGCTTTTCCACTTTTGTCATTTGTAGTTATATCTTTCAATTTAAAATGTTACCGAGTTGAGCAATTCTGCAACTTTTTCCCCAAGGGTCCGCAACCCCAGCGTTACTGCAAATGCGACCATAAAAAGTATCAATCCGTATTCTACTACACTTTGTCCTTGATCCTTCGCTGTGAATCTCTTTATGTCCACCAATTTCCTAATCACATCCGTACACCGCCTCCCCGTCGTGGTGTCGTCCCTTGTTATGATTTTATTATATGATTTCCAAGAAGAATAAACCATCCGACAATGGCACTTATTTACATAATACAATGTTCCTAAATAAAAACAGGGTAGTGAGTACTTCCCTGTACTTACTCCCTGGGACTTTTATCCTATGATTACATAATTCAATTATACTAATGTTATGTGCTGCTACAAGATCCATTTCCGGCAGAAGAAGGCCTTCATGAAGGGATTTCACTTATAAGACTATAAATGCGCTTGAGATGAATGTGCAACTGATGATGTCAGGAAGTGCCCGGGATACAGCTACCCTTTTCATGCACTTACATTAAATGCTAATTCTGTACTATGCTTATAAACATAAAACAGGAGGGCCATTGCCCTCCTGAGTATAATCATATGGATGATTTCAGATTGTGCTTAAATGCATAAATCGCTGCTTGCGTTCGATCCGATACATTGAGCTTTTTAAATATGTTGGATACGTGGTTTTTCACTGTCTTTTCACTGATGTAAAGCGTTTTTGCAATTTCCTTGTTGATCATTCCTTCAGCAATCAGTTCAAGTACTTCAATCTCTCTTGCCGTGAGACTGTTTTCATCACATTTATCCTTCTCATGCAGTGTGACCCGGTTAAACTCCTTCACCAGCTCCTTGGTCATATTGGGCTGAATAAATGATTGTCCGCGATGAACGCTTCTTATGGCTTCAATAAGAACGGCCGGTTCCGCATCCTTTAGTACATACCCTTCAGAACCCATTTGCAAGGTCTTGAACAGATACTCCCTGTCCTGGTGAATGGTCAGTACAATGATCTTGAAAGTATTCTTTTCCTGCTTTAACTGCTGAATGGCCTGTAAGCCGTTGGTACCAGGCATGTTGATATCCATCAAAACAACATCCGGTCTGTATTCCTTTGAAAGCCTTACTGCCTCTTCACCATTGGATGCCTGGGCAATCACAACAATATCCTGTTCAAGTTCAAGGATTTGTTTTAACCCCTGGCGAACCATGGTGTGGTCATCCGCAATTAAAACCCTTATTTTATCCATTTGTACCCTCCTCATCTTGGACTAAAGGAATGACAATATTAATTCTCGTGCCCTTTCCAGGCTCCGAAGCAATTTCAATATTACCGTCAAGAAGCTGTACTCTTTCCTTCATGCTGAATAACCCAAACCCGCTGTTAATATCATCACTTTTAGTTTTGACTTCATCCGGCTTGAAGCCCTTTCCGTCGTCATAAACGTAGAGCTTCAGTTCGCGATCTAGAAATTCAAGGTTCACTACCGCATTTTGAGCATTGGCATGTTTTTTTATGTTCGTCATTGCTTCCTGTACAATTCTGAAAACCGTCAATGATATTACAGGTCTTATATCGTCATATACACCCCGAGTCTTAAACGATACTGCAATACCGGTTTCTTCCTGAAAGGTCACCAGATGTCTTTGAAGGGTTGGTACCAATCCCAGATCATCCAAAGACATAGGTCTTAGATTGTAGATAATTTTCCTTACATCCTGAAGGCTTTCTCGAACGATTCTCTTCAAATGTCTCAGCTCATCCCGGGTCTTGTCGATATCGACGCCAATCAGTTTTTCACAGATTTCAGCTTTAAGCACCACATTGGACATGGACTGTGCGGGACCATCATGGATTTCCCTGGCCACGCGCTGTCTTTCTTCCTCCTGAGCCTTGATGATTCTAAGGCCCATCAGCTGTCTTTGCTGCATATCTTCCAGCTGACCGCTGACTTCCTTCAGGTCGCCGGTCAAAAGTCCCATGGCTACCCCGACATTGGATATGAGTTTATCCGCTTTTTCAACGGTTCTATAAGCTTCTTTGATCCTTACTTCAAGATCGTTTCTTCTCTTTATATAAAACTGTTCCTGTTCTCTTTTTACCGCAAGTTCTATACGGAGATTATCGGCTTTTTCATAAGCTTTCTTAAGCTCTTCCTGCGAATACTTTTCGTGGTTTTTATTCACAAGCATCAGCTTTCTCTTGCTTTCCTTCAACTCAGATTCAAGAACCTCTACAGTCTCAATTAGATCCCTTGTCTGCTGCTTCAACTGCTGAAGCTCTTCTTCAAGCCTTTTGCATTCCCTTTTTGCACTTTCGGCGATATCATATATTTCATTTTTACTGCTGTCAATGGCATCTATAGTTCGCTTAACGATTTTATCCAGTTTTGCCACATCTAATTTTATGTTAGGCACAATGATTACCTCACCAGAATTTTATATTGCATCATTCACTATGTCGTCATATTTTATTAAAAGTTTAACATTGTTTTCCATCACAATTTTATTTATGACTTACTATAATATTATGTATTCTACATAGAATTCGAAAATCCTTTTAATAATTTTAGGGTAGAAGCTTCATAAAATAGCATTTTTTTATAAACTCCGATTATAATTATATTGCAACAAATGTTCTACCCCGCTAAAATCAAGCACTAGAAGGTAAAACTAGAATTCAAATACCATTTACATAATATGTAAATTATTCCAGTATTATTTATTAAAAATTATTAAAAAATAGTGTTGACAACAACATATTTTGTCCGTATAATATGTAAGTGTCCGAACGAGATACGCGTCATTAGCTCAGTTGGTAGAGCACCTGACTCTTAATCAGGGTGTCCCGGGTTCGAATCCCTGATGACGCACCAATAGTAAAATAGCTTCCAAGGTTTATACCCTGGAAGCTATTTTTATTTGGGCTCTTTGTCAATTGTTGGGGTGGGCATCCAAGATACCTGCTTCATTTTTGCTTGAAGAACATTAGGCACAGCCAGCAATGAAGTATTCTATTTCTAAAGCGTTTAAAACTTATTTAGCTCCCCATGGGGAAGGCAACATCTTCCCTATTATATACTCGTCGAATGAATAAATTCGCATTATGATATTTCTGGCCTATGAATAAAGAATAAATGATGCCAGAAATGAAACTCGTTTTAAGGATACATCAAATTAATGAGAAATGAAGTATCCTTACTCGTTTGACACCGAGTATGAAATTCGCTACATGGCAATTATTTTAAGGAAAAATTAGTTGCCATGCTCGTTATAGTGGCCTCGCTCATTATAGGATTTCTACATAGCCTTCCGTTCCATTAACCCGGATTCTTTGCCCATCTTTTATTAGTTTGGTAGCATTTTCTACTCCGACAACTGCCGGCAAGCCATATTCACGAGCGATAACTGCTCCATGGGTCATCAGTCCGCCAACTTCGGTGACCAGGCCTTTTATGGATACAAATAATGGTGTCCAACTTGGGTCAGTAAAGGTAGTGACTAATATATCTCCATCTTCTAAATTTGCGTCTTCCATGCTTAAGATGACGCGTGCCCTTCCCTCTGTAACCCCTGAAGAAACAGGCAGACCTGCCATAGCGCCCACCGGAAGATTTTCTTGCTTGTACTTACCTGCAATGATTTCACCCTCAGAAGTGATCACACGTGGAGGAGTTAGTTTTTTAAATAATTTGTATTCTTCTTTTCGCTTGCAGATGATTTCAAAATCCAGTTTATTTGTGGCTATGACTTCTCGAAGTTCTTCAAAAGTGAGGTAATATATATCCTCTTTTTCATGAATAACATTTTTCTGTACGAGTCGATCGGCTTCTTTCAGTAAAGCCTGCTTATAAACAAAGTAGCGACTAACCATGCCGTATTTTGGATATTCACGATAGCCAATGAAATTTCGGATCAGGTCGATCATTCGCTTTGTTTCTTTGACTTTTTCTTCACCATCCGGCAACGTATTCAATCTCTCAAATAACTCTTTTTCTTTTTCCAAAGCTTCCTGTCGCCCTTGCTCAAATTTCCGCTGACTGGCATTAGGCTCAAAGCTTTTGATGTTATTGAGAATCATGGGGATAAGTGTCGTTGGTTTTTCGCTCCAACGAGTTCTGGTAATATCAATTTCTCCGCTGCATCGCATTCCGTATTTGTCAAGATAAGACAGGATTGCATCTCGGGCTTCCTGCCCACCATCGAGTTTATCTAACTTATCCAAAAAATTATCGTCTTTTACATTTTGTAAATAATCAATTACTGACCGGTAAGGACGAATCACATCTGCCACATCCATTAACGCCAGACCCATTTCCGAAGTAATATTGTTGGGTACAGATTGAGAAAGTATGTCTGCCGCGTTCTTCTCACCCAACCACTCGTTCATATTTTCATTGATCCAAAGTGAAGCATTTATAGCGGCCGTAAATACAGCTGTACTTTGTGGGTCAAATAAGATCCGCTTTAATTCCTGGATATCTTCTAGTATAAAATCAATTAAATCTGTTCCTGATTTCCCTTGTATGTTTTGTCTCAACTCTTCTATGGAGGTTTGACTTTTTTTAATTAAATCAGAAACGATTGTCGGATCGTTTTCGATTTGTGCTTGAGGGTCTGCAGGCGGCTTAACTTTATCGCTGTTACCAGAACTCTCCTCTTTCTTATCATCTGGTAAACATTTTATAAAATCTCGCTCTATTATGGTCATAATTGCGTCTTTTGTGAGCGGTTCCAGTTGTTTCATGTTATTTAATAACATTTTTCTGCCTTCTGGTGAAGCCAGCATTTGTGCCACATCAATAAATAACCTTCCACCAGCTTTAAACCAGCGACCATAAGATATTAACTGCATTAAAGACATTCCCAATGGTTTCAAGGGGTCTGTCATCATTTGTTGATGGCCAACAGATAAATAGACGTGGTTTTCTTTATCATTCGCTTCAGGGATGGGATATAAAGTTGTAATTGGCCGACTTTGGACAATGTACAAGGTAAGGGGACACTCCTCATTTATC
>JAOAAU010000091.1 GCA_026418695.1 Clostridia bacterium | reverse complement strand
TTTTTTGAGCATTTTGCCATGGGGATCATTGCGGCGGGAATAGCAGCCAAGCTCTATATGAACCCTGAAAGGACGAACTGGCTTAAACGGGTTCACGGTTTTGACTTCATCGGCATCGCAAGCTTTTTGAGTTCAATCGTTTTACTGTGGTGTATGCGATATGTTCCAGAGTTCAGTTTCAGTTTGCAAAAGCAGCCATACTATTTTCCGCTCTATGCTCTGCTGATCGCAGCAACCCTGGCGGTAACACCCCACTCAAACTGGTTTGGCAAAGCACTGGATAACCGGTTTTTCCGGTTCACGGCAAAGGTGTCCTTTGGACTCTATATTTGGCATTTTTTGATTATTTTTATCGTTGCAAGCAGGTGGATAAAGGACTATCAGGTGATGCGGCTGGGGGATTTAAAGGTTTGGGCAGGGGTATCGCTGGTTATTCTTGTTGCATCCTATATCGTTGCAGCGCTGTCGTTTAAATTTATTGAGAAACCGGTGCTGGACTGGGCGCATAAAAAGAAATTTTGAAAGATCCTTTTTATTGGTTTATATCAGGAAGATAAATAAAAGCGCAAAAGTTTTCCAACTTTTGCGCTTTTGCATGAACTATTCTGAGTACCACTTAACTTAATATTAAACAAGTATATATGTTAGTTGTAAGTATTTTTAATGTTTTCCCACTATTGCATAAACAGCTTGTCTCTAAGCTTGAAGAGAAAAAAACACCCCTATAATATTCTGTACTTTTGTATAAATATACGATAGAATAAACGTTGGCTAAGCTAAATACAATGAAGTAAAAATTTCTGAAGGGGGCAGGTTTGTGAGTGGAGGAAGTGTACAAATATTAGTTGCAATGCTTTTGTATATTGCAATGGTGGTTGGGATTGGCGTGTATTATGCAAAACGTGCCAATGAGAGCAGTGACAATTATCTTATCGGCGGCAGATCACTGGGACCATGGGTTACAGCTATGGGGGCTGAGGCTTCCGATATGAGCGGATGGCTTTTGATGGGCCTTCCGGGAGTTGCCTATTGGGTAGGGTTCAGTGATGCAGCATGGACTGCCATAGGACTTGGAATCGGTACATACCTGAATTGGTTGTTTGTGGCAAAAAGACTGCGCGTATATTCGCATATTGCCGGAGATGCAATCACAATTCCGGATTTTCTCAGTAATCGATTCAAGGAAGAAAAAAAGATCATTATGACCATCGCAGCGCTTTTCATTTTAGTATTCTTTAGTGTTTATGCTGCAAGCTGTTTTGTTACAGTGGGTAAGCTTTTTAGTACGTTGTTTGGCACAAAATATATCTATATGATGATGGCAGGAGCTTTATTTGTTGTTGTTTATACATTTGTAGGTGGATTTTTAGCTGAAAGTGCATCGGATTTTATGCAAGGGATTGTTATGTTTTTTGCATTAAGCGTTGTGTTGATCACAGGAATCTCTACTGCCGGAGGTGTTTCAGCCGTTATTGAAAACGCAAAAGCCATACCAGGCTTCTTTGATTTCTTTGGAATTGCACAACCCAAGCTTGTAGACGGGGTTCAACAGATCGGAGAGGCGGGCAAGCCTATATTCGGTGAAGCAGGCAAATACGGATTATTAACCATCATTTCAACACTTTCCTGGGGATTGGGATACTTCGGTATGCCGCAGGTTTTATTGAAATTCATGGCGATTAAAAAATCAAGCGACCTTAAGCTGTCCAGAAGAATTGCAATTATCTGGGTTGCTATTTCCCTTACAGCTGCTGTTGCGATAGGGATGATCGGCAGAGTGCTGTATCCTGATGCTCTGCGCACACAAAGCGCTTCAGAAAACATATTTATATTGATGTCCACCAATTTCTTCATCCCCATTTTTGCCGGGATTGTTATGGCGGGCATCCTTGCAGCTACCATTAGTTCATCGGATTCGTATTTGCTGATTGCAGCCTCCGCATTTTCAAAGAATATTTTCCAGGGAATTATGAAAAAGGAAGCTTCCGATAAAGTAGTACTGCGTGTTTCCCGAATTACGTTGATCATCATCGCTATCATTGCAATGATCATTGCTTTGGATGAAAACAGTGTGATTTTTACAGTAGTATCCTTTGCTTGGGCAGGTTTTGGTGCAACCTTCGGACCGATCATGCTGTTCTCACTCTTTTGGAAGAGAACCACAAGAACCGGTGCCATTGCAGGGATGATCGCCGGCGGCGGAATGGTCTTTATATGGAAACTGCTTCTTAAACCAATGGGAGGCGTTTTTGGAATTTATGAATTGTTCCCGGCCTTCGTAATCTCTTGTATTGTCATTGTGATTGTATCTTTGATGTCGAAAGAACAGTCCAAGGAAATACAGGATGAGTTTGAACTTGCCAAAACAGCTGAGGTTTAATTTGTTCTATATTAATTTGTTCTATATTTGATCCAAAAAAAAGATTTTACAGCCTTGGAGGTCATGACTGTAAAATCTTTTTCATTTCTTAACAATAAATATTCATAGCAGCTTCAGGCCAAGATATCGATATCGGAGTTAAGCGTTTGGAATAAAGAAGGTTACTGTCGATAAGGTTTTAAAGCGGATAGTAAGAAAGATTTTATAATACGCCCCGCTCATTATAGGAAATAGTGAAATAAATTCTATTATTGAGCTGCATAACCAGGCGTTAAATTTTAGGAGGATGCTTATGAAATTTTGCTGGACAACCATCATGGTAAACAATATGGAAGAATCCCTGAAGTTTTATCAGGAGATTGTCGGACTTGCTGTGGATAGGAAGATTGGACCGGGAGCCGGCGGTGAGACGATCGTATTTTTAGGAGACGGAGAAACAAAGGTTGAGTTGATTACCAAAAGATCCAATGAAAAAGTCAATATCGGACAGGATATTTCTCTGGGGTTTGAAGTGAAATCGGTAGAGGAGAAGATGGCATTCGTTAAAGAAAAAGGTGTTGCCATTCATAGCGGACCTTTCCAACCGGCTCCTTTTGTAAAATTCTTCTATGTACTGGATCACAACGGATTAAAAATTCAATTCGTAGAAAATCTTTAAAGTTTGATCGGATAGCACCTTCAGGGTAAGGTGCTATTTTTTATACAAATTTTTGGATACACATGGAACAAAAGGCATACTCCCGACGTCTAATTCCATTGATTACAGAATTAAAGGAAGGGATGTTATGAAAAAAAGTATATTTGCAATCATTCTATTGGTATTCATCGTGTCTTTGTTCTCGACGATTGTATTGTGCAGCAATGCCGAGAAGGAGTTTACCATAAAAGATTTCCTCATGATTGATTCAAACAACCATATTGAATATATCCTGCTGCATACGTTTAAAGACGGCAAGCTGCTGAGTGCAAAAATATCCAATCCGGAAGAAGTCAGGAGATTTACAGAGGCGCTGTATAATTATAAACTAATAGAGAATAAGGAAACGAAACATCCGGGTCGGGAAGGCTGGTATATCGAATTCTACGGAAAAGATTTAAAAATGAGCAGTTTCTGCTATGTAAGCAATGACGGGATTGACCGGTACAGTATGGTGATGAGCCGCAACCCTATGTTTAAATATAATATTAGAGATTATGACAAATTGGAAGCAACACTGAAAAAATATAAGTTAAGTGAAAATGAATACAAGGAGATGGATGAAGAAGTGGTTCATGAAGGTGAGAACGTTTATGATAGTTCTAAACGGAAAGATTCAGCATACGGCAGGTACGATTTTGCAGTGAGCCTGATGAAGCAGCTCCCAAAAGATAAGAACTATATGTTTTCGCCGCTAAGCATCAAAATGGCGTTTGCCATGGCGGCAAACGGTGCCAAAGGCCAAACACAGGCTGAGATCCTTGAACTGTTTGCAATAGGAGATCTGCAAAAGTACAACAAGGAAGTCAAAGAGATGATGGAAATCCTGAACAAGGATGAGAAGGTAAAGTTCAATATTGCAAACTCCATTTGGTTCAATACGGACTACTTCCAACAAAAGAAAGTTAGATTCACAGATGCATTCAAAAAGACCATTGCTGAGAATTATCAAGGTATAGCCGCAGAGGTGAACAAAAAGAATGCAGTGGATACCATTAACCAGTGGATCAGCAAAAATACTGAAAAGAAGATTAACAATGTAATCAGCGATAGTGATTTTTTAGCGGCGCTTGTTAATACCGTTTATTTCAAAGGAGCGTGGGCATCTCCTTTTCAGATAGAGTCAACCGTGAAAAAAACGTTTACAGACAAGAAGGGAGTTCAAACGGAAGCGGATTTCATGAATCAAACAGCGAGCTTTCATTACTATGAAGATGAGAATATCCAGTCGGTTGCACTACCCTATAGGAATCGGAATATCAACATGTATATTCTGTTGCCGAGGAAAAAACAATTTGAGTATACTTCAAGTGACTTGGAGAAGATGATTGGAAACATGAAAAGTGAAAGGGTCTGGCTCTCCATTCCCAAATTCAAAGTGGAATTTGACATTGAATTATCGGAGGTTTTGAAGAAAATGGGTTTGGAAACTGCTTTTTCTGATAAAGCTGAATTCAGAGGTCCAATGATAGAGAATTCTCCTGAAAACATATGCATTTCACAAGTAATCCATAAAACTTATATCGATGTAGATGAAGGCGGTACTGAGGCTGCAGCCGCAACCGCTATCATGATGAGAAACACAGCAGTTATGCAGGAAAGCGAGCCAAAGAAATTCAACGCGGATCATCCATTTCTCTATTTTATTAGAGACCAGGCGAGCGGAGAAATATTGTTCATGGGTGAGATGGGTTATGTGAAGTAGAAAGCATCAATTGAGAGGATAGGCTGCCTTTAAGGACCGATCCTTTTGTTTTTGGAGAAAATGGTTTCGCTTTGGAGAATAAATTGAAACAAATGTGCATCCATTTTACTGGACAATCCCTGCATCCATTGGGTAAAATACATAATAGTCTAGCAATTAGAACGGAGGTTACCTATGAGAGTTTTAACTGAACCTCGTAAGCGTGAGGACCGAGGTGTGATTAGCATTTTAGAAACAGTGGATGTAGACACCGGTATTCGGACAGTACTGGCTGAATTCGAAGACTTGATTGAAGCACCAAACTGGACACAGGACGGGAGACTCCTGATTTACAACTGCAACGGCTGCATCTACACCTTTGATCTGGCAACCAGAGAGAGCCGCATGATCAACTCAGGTTTTGCTATAGACTGCAATAATGACCATGTTCTTTCACCGGACGGCAAGAAAATCGCGGTAAGCCATCATACACTGGAAGATGGCGAATCCCGAATCTATATTTTACCCCTTGAGGGAGGAGAACCAACCTTGGTTACACCCATTGCCCCCAGCTATCTGCACGGTTGGTCACCGGACGGTAAGACACTGGCCTACTGCGCGGAGCGAAACGGACAGTATGATATCTATATCATACCTGCGGTTGGTGGAGTTGAAACTCAGCTGACAGATTTGCCAGGCCTGGATGACGGTCCTGAGTATTCTCCCTGTGGTAAATACATCTGGTTCAATTCCACCCGGAGCGGTTTGATGCAGGTTTGGCGCATGGAAAAGGATGGATCCAATCCGACCCAGATGACCTTTGATGAATCCAACAGCTGGTTCCCGCATGTTTCTCCGGACGGGAAGAGGGTTGCATATATTACATATAAGAAGGGGGATGTCGACCCCGGAGCGCACCCTCCCAACAAAAATGTAGAGATTCGTTTGATGTCCGCCGAAGGAGGAGAATACAAGACCGTTGTGAAACTGTTTGGCGGACAGGGAAGCCTGAATGTGAATTCCTGGGCTCCCAATAACAGAACAATCGCTTTTGTTTCTTACCGGTTAAAAGGATGATACCGGATACTAAAAGAAGTTGTAGTTTTATTGAAAGTGGTCAAGCTTTAACATCGCGATTTGATCATATGGATCCTGCATCGTGAAAATGAAGCTCGGTCTTGAAAATCGTTCTTACGATTTATATAAGCACGCTTAATCGTTATTTAGATAAAAAGAATCGCTCATTATGAAAAGTAATTTCTGATGAGCGATTCTCTTGCTTTAGAGTGAAGCTAAAGTTGGGATTATGATTTCTTTAGTTCCTGTTTCCCGGTGATCTTGGCTTTATCCATCTTGAAGGTGGTCTTTGCTTCATCCGTAGTAAAATATACATTTCCGTCCACAGTAGCGTCTACTAACTCAAAGTCCTTGGACGCTACATAAAGATCTCCTTTGAAGGTGCCGCCTTGAATCCTTGCTTTAGGGCTGGTAACGGTAAGCTTAGGTGCGGTTAAAGTGTAACGGGCAGTGACGTTTCTGTTTGCATCCTGAGCATAAAGAGCGATCTTGCGCTGAATGATATCCTTGCCGTTGGCATCTTTCTTACCGTTCTTATATTCACCTTCCAGTAAGAGATCCTTATTGATGGTCAAGTCATTGGTCAGTGCAATAATCCAGGTGCCGTTTTCTTTCGCAATTGCTTTTTGAAAAGCATCTGCGTTATTAACGATGGAAGCTGTTGTAACCGTATCAGGGGTTGCATTTGGGGTGGATTTTGAATTATCCGGTGCTGCTGGTGTCTGCGGCGCAGGCGCAGGCGCAGGGGCTTGTTGCGTACATCCTGTAAACAATGAAATTGATAAAACAACCAATAACAATATTGCTTTAGTTTTCATCTAAAATCCTCCTTATGAATGATCAAGTTATACTTCTTAAATTACTATAACCAAAATAATGAAGATTAATGTAGAATTTAATGTTTTATGTAGAAGATTGACTGCTGACCGACTTGAAAAAACGATATCGGTTAGGGTATAGTATAGGTGGAGAAAATTTACATTGTACGATGATTATGAGGGGAAAATGGCAGATAATTATATCAATGCTCCTTTAGGCAAGGATACCGCATCGAAAAGAGATAATATTAATGAGCTGAAAAAATCGGATGAACTTTATACCGTTGGACAAATATCAAATATGTGTAATATTCCGATAAAAACCTTGAGATATTATGATGAAATCGGATTACTGCCGCCTGAATATATAGATGAACAGAATAACTACAGATACTATTCAAAAAAGCAGATCCTTCAGCTTAGCATTATTAAACATTTCAAAACATCCGGATTTTCGTTGGAGGATATCCGCGCCCTGATAAAACGTGAAGATTTAGCAATGCTTGAAAAGAAGCTTGAAGATAAACTGCAGCAAACAGTGAGAAAAATTCAGGAACTTGAATATCAGCGGAAAAAGATTGAAACGGATATTCAATATTTGAAGATGGGAAAAGAATTTTCTGAATATTGGGACAACGGGATCGAACTTCGGGATAAATTCGGAATTGAAATCAAGGAAATCCCTAAAGTTCGTGTCCTATATACACGATATCGCTGCCCCAGCAATCCGGGCAGCTACATTAAAAGATACAGCGAACTGGGCGCCTTGCTGGAAAAATACAAGCTGCATCGTGCCGGACCGTTGATGGCAATTTTTTATGATCACTATACGGTATTTGATTATGACAATGCAGATGTTGAAGTATGTGTGCCTGTTGCCGGCGATCTGTCGCAATGCCCGAATATAAGAGAATACGGAGGATTCCTGGGAGTAACCATGCTTCACAAGGGCGAATACTCAAAAATGACAGAGTCCTACGGCGCAGCAATGAACTGGATTGATAGAAACGGGTATGAATTTATGGTTCCTGCCACAGAAAAATACATTATTGACCCAACCAGTACAGGCCTTGAGGAAAACTATGTAACAGAAATCATACTGCCTGTAAAAAAAGTTAAATAATTGCTTGACCCTCCAGTCACTGGAGGTTTTATTCTGTAATTAACGAAGCTTCCGTATATTGAGAACAAAGAGTGGTTAATCACATGAATAATAATCTATAAATTGGAGGGTTATCAGTTATGAAAGAGCTATGGAACAAGGCGGAAAAATATATATATGAAAACGGCAGCAGCCTGCAGAAGGCCTGTATGGATTTTGTTGCCGGCAGAGGGGACAAGCAGAGGATCATTGAAGAGCTTTCAGTATATCAGAATCCTGATGGCGGATGGGCGAAGGGCTTGGAAATCGAATATCCCGGACTGGCCAGTTCGCCGTATACTACAGCAGCTGCTCTAGGGTATATATCAAAGTTTGGACTTTCTGAGACGAAGATATTTGAGGATACCCTGAACCATCTAAAGAAGTCACAGCGCGAAAACGGAATGTGGGATGATACGGAAGAGATACTGCAATACCCCCATCCACCCTACATGGGGCCGGGGATTTATACGGAATATAAAACCGGAATGATTCTGAAATGGCTCCTGCGATTAAATGTTTCTGAAAAGGAAACGATGGACCGGGCGTTGCGATACCTGCTGGAAATATTTGATGAAGTAGCCGGAAAAAACGATTTCTGGTCCGCTGTTGCTTACTCAGGTGCCTTTTCGCTGCTTCCCCACCTGGTGGAATATCCTAAAATCATGGAGTGGAGTATGAGGATTCTGATGCCGCAGGAGGGACAATTGGGATGGCAGCAGGTCATGGGGATGATTGAGGATGACATTCCTATTCCTGACCAGGCGATGGAGATTTCGATTCAATTGATCAAACAAAATCAGGAAGCCGACGGCGGTTGGCCGCATCCTTTCGGGACCTATAACAGGGTCTGGTCGGCAATCTACATCCTGCGGTTCCTGAAAAACAAGAAAATTGTATAATGAGGATGAGGGTATATGGGAAAAGTCACATTTAAAGAGGACATCGCTAAAAGTGCGCTGACCATGCTGAAAAGAAAGATCCCCTATGGCTGGGATTTGAATATCTACAGGGGGTGCCAGCATGGCTGCAAGTACTGCTATGCGATGTATTCCCATAAATATTTGGATTCAGCGGACTTTTTCAATGAAATCCATGTGAAAACCAATATCGTGGAGGAGCTTGAAAGAGAGTTAAAAAGTGAAAAGTGGAAGCGTGAGGTCATCAATATCGGGGGCGTGACCGATAGTTATCAGCCTGCTGAAGCGAAGTACCAACTGATGCCAGAAATATTGAAGCTTCTGATCAAGTACCGGACACCGGCCATTATCTCCACTAAGTCCAAATTGGTGCTGAGGGACTATGACCTCATTGATGAATTGTCCCGTATTACCTATATCAATGTAGCAGCAACCATAACTGCTATGGATGAGGCAATACGAACCAAGATTGAGCCAGGAGGTTCAACAAGTATTGAGCGGTTTGAGTTCCTGAAAGCCTTCAGGAAAACAAATGCAAGCATCGGGCTGCACTTGATGCCGATCATCCCTTATATTACCGACGATGAACAGAATTTTGACAGGATGTTTGATGCGGCCAGTCAATGTGGAGTCCATTATGTCCTGGCGGGAACTTTATACTTGAGAGGAACTACCCGAAAGTATTTTCTGGATTTTGCCCAAAAAGAATTCCCCGAGCAATATGAGAAAATCCTTCAGCTTTATAAAACAGGAGGAGCTGATAAAGAATATAAAACAGCACTCTATGAAAAGGTAAACAGGTTGAGAGACCAATATGGGCTTTCAAGCAGCTATATGAAGCCCATGAGGGAAAAACTCCGGTAGGAGGGTGATTCTGAGACGATATTGTTTGGGTTGGCTTTTTAAAAGGCTGCTTATTTGTTTTGAAATTAATCTGCTTCATCATGCGCGG
>JAOAAU010000090.1 GCA_026418695.1 Clostridia bacterium | reverse complement strand
CATTTATGAAGTCAGAGTGTTTTATTGGGGTGTCGAATTTGTATTATTCAATTTGTGACCTTGATTTTATATCATTTAGCGTGATGCAGATTTGAATGAAATTTTCAGCAGTGAATGGAATTTGATTGATACTTCCCGCAGAATGCTTTGGACTTTAAGGGGGTAAACGCGAGCAGAAGGAGCGATTAACAGAGATGCAAGCCATCATAGAACATTTTATTGTTTTACGAGCCCTAGTTGGCTTTCTCGGGGAAAAGAGCCAATACAATTGGTGGGATTGTAACTTCCTTAGTGAGACCGGATTAAGATTCTTAGGTATTATATTTCCAAGGTCAGCTTTTGCTGCTTGGTGGAGTGAACCCCACCGATTGCACAAAATGTGATAGAGTATTAGACAGGATCATCACCCCATAGGGGGAGAAAGGATCATGTCATGAAGTATCGAAGGTTCACCCAGGATTTTAAAAGATCAATCATAGAGCAGCTGCTCAGTGAAACCGTTGGGCCTGCGGAACTGTGCAGGCGTTATCACATTTCTTCCGGTCTGCTGTATCATTGGAAGAAACAATACGCTGACGGGAAGCTGACTGCTGAACCATCCAGGGAAGCGGAACTGGCAGCGAGAGTTCAGGAACTTGAGCGTCTGCTTGGTAAAGTCACTCTGGAGAACGAGTTTTTAAAAAGAGCTGTCAGGAACAGCCTCACACGAACGGAAAAAAGAGAGAGTTCATTGCCGAGAATTGCGCCCTTGTCCAAAGCATTCAAAGGGGGTGCGAACTCATGAATCTGCCCCGGAGAAGCTTTTACCATCAGCGGAAGGAAAAATCTCCCGATAAAGTCTTGGAATCCCGTATCGGTGACATCTGTCTGGAGTTTTCCGGATATGGGTATCGGAGAGTCACCAAGCAGCTTCATCGAGAAGGATGGTCTGTCAACCACAAGAAGGTTTCCCGGATCATGCGCGAGAAGGGATTGCAGTGTCGTCCCCGGAAGAGATGGACAAGAACAACGGACAGCAATCATGGGTTCCGGATCTATCCAAACCTGGTCAGAGATATCAAAATAACCGACATAAATCAGGTCTGGGTGGCCGATATCACCTACATCCATATCCTGGTGTGCTTTGTGTACCTGGCGGTCATTCTGGACGTCTACTCAAGAAAGGCTGTCGGTTACGCCCTGTCCAGGAACGTTGATACCAAACTGACTCTTGATGCGTTGCGCATGGCCATACACAACAGGCAGCCAAAACCGGGGTGTATTCATCATTCAGATCAAGGTGTTCAGTATGCCTCTGCTGAGTATGTGAAAGAGCTTGAGTTCTACGGCTTTCAGATCAGCATGAGCCGTAAGGGAAATCCTTATGATAATGCTCATGCCGAAAGTTTCCTCAAAACCCTGAAGTCAGAGGAGGTTCAGCTCTGGGAATACCGCACCATGGAAGATGTGCAAAAAAGGATTCCCTATTTCATTGAGGATGTGTATAACCGGAAACGGTTGCATTCCTCTTTAGGTTATCGGCCTCCCTGTGAGTTTGAGAAGATGTTCGCATTAACCCATAACCCCTGTCAGGATACTCTAATTGCTCTGTCGTGGTATGTACAATATAAGGGTTCAGCCAAACTTTTAATAATGTTTAACGGGTTATTCAACCCCGAAACATTTCCATACTTGATGATTTTTCCACCAATTGTGCCTTGACATACCCCCGTTACCTTTGTAGATTCCATAAAGAACAGGATAATTTAAAAAACAATGTTGGGTGAAAAAATAATTAGAATTGATAAAATAATTTGAAGAATGCATAAAGGATTAAAATTATGAGAAGTTTTACTGCGGTAATTGAAAAATGTCATGAAACTGGTCTGTATGTAGGATTTGTACCAGGATTTCCAGGAGCGCACTCTCAAGCTGAAACCTTAGAAGAATTAAATAAAAACCTGAAAGAAGTTATTGAAATGCTATTGGAGGATGGGGAACCTGAATTGGAAGCAGAGTTTATTGGCACCCAGAACGTAGTAGTGGGTTAATTATGGCGAAAATCCCCATCCTAAAGCCGCGAGAGGTTGTTGCCATTCTTGTGAAGCTAGGGTTTCAAGAAGTTCGACAAAAAGGATCCCACAGACAATATCGCCATCCGGATGGCCGGTGTACAAC
>JAOAAU010000066.1 GCA_026418695.1 Clostridia bacterium | reverse complement strand
GTGTTAACTGCTTCAGAAATCTTGGTTACCAGGTCATTGATGATTTCGCTGGTCGACTTGTTCACACCGTTGATCGTAATGTTGAAGGTATTACCGCTGCCGTTGGCTCCTTTACTCTTGTATTCACGTCTTGGATTGCTGTATGCTCGGTTCTCAGAAGCAGTCATAACACGTTCGCCCTTATGCAGTTCAGCAATGTAGCCATCAAATGGGACGTAGGAAAGGCCAGTCGAATGCTCGGGGGGAGTATCTTTACCAAATACCAGGTTTGAGATATTTGTAATTCCTTTATCAATTCCACTTCCAATTATATTTAAGCCTTTTCCTGCAATATCGACAGCCCCTTTAACCCCACCTGAAATAAATTCAAAGACAGGATTATTGAGGATCTCACTGATCAAGCCCTTTACCCAAGTAAACTTGTCACTAAACCAGTTAAAAACTACATTCCACGCCCCTTCAATCCCCTTGCTTACACCATTAATTATCTCCCCAATCCAGTTCCAGCAGCTTTGGGCTGTGTCTTTAATTCCATTCCAAAGATTCGCAAAAAAAGTTGAGATCGAATTCCAAATAGCTAATGTTGTTTCTTTAATACTATTCCAATTAGTCCTTATAAGCGCAATTAATACCATAATTCCCCATCCGATTGGTCCCATAAGCAAAAGGATAGTTGTTACGACCTTCTTCCAATTATTTGTTATCCATAGTCCAACTGAAGAAAAAACGTTTTTTATCCATCCAAAAAATGAATTAGTTAAAGTTCTCACTACCCCACTTAAATCTTTCACACCCTTAATAACTTTATCTTTCTGGTTATATACCCATTTGCCAAGCTTTTCTCCACCTATTGAACCTGCAATTCCCCCAATAATCGCGCCCGGTATTGCCCCAACTCCACCAAACGCTGCTCCGGCAGCTGCTCCGGTTAGTGCCCCTCCTGCAAATCCACCTAACCATCCACCAGCTTCACCCGCGATAACTCGACCTCTCATTTTTGGTGTTGCATTTGCGATTTCCATTCCAGATCCAAGCAGTCCAAGCGCAATTCCCGCAACTGGGATAACTCTTCCCATACGCCCACCTATTCTAAGCGCTTTGCTCATCTCAGCCCCTTTTTTTCCAATTTTTATAGCATTCCATGGCTTTTCAAATATATTTTTCCCAGCTTCAAAGCTACCTGATCCTTTTTTTGATTTAAATTTACCAAGTATTTTATCTATAAGAGATTCAATCCCTGGCTTTGCTAATTTTCCAAATATAGCTTTTACAGTCTCACTTACTATCGTCTCAAGAGCCTTGTATATTAACTTACTTAACCAGCTTTCCTTGTCATTTTTTCCATCATCCTTCTTTGCCCCATTAGCCTCTTTATAGTAGTATTCTCTTATAGCAAAGTATCTTTGGATAAGAAATTTTTGAAAAGAAGTCTTTTCTTTTATAATAATTACCTTTTTAAATTCCTTAATATGAATATGCTTTTCACTTCTTATAAAAGCATTTGTACCAACTTTTTTTAGTAGTTCCTTTAAAGTCTTTAATATCTGCCCTAATATATCCATCTTCATTTTAAGCTCATTATTCAAGTGTGCCAGCATTTTTTTGTGGAAGCTACTGGCCTCCAGACTAGCATTTCTTGCAATATCCATCGCAGGTCTGAATCCTTTATCCTCCATAAATTTCTGAAGGTTTACAGTATCCCATACCGAACTTTTTTGTGCGAAGCTCATAGCAATATTCATATTTCTGTTTATCGCCAAATCCTGTTGCATTCCACCACCCCTTTCATAATAAATTCAGCAGCACATAAGGGCACGACATTCCCGACTCGCCAATCTCCCTCATTGCCTTTCCCTTCTGTTCATCCTCAAAGTAAATAAACGCTTCAATCACTATTTTCTCCCCTGCAGGCAGATTCCGGGTCACTCCCGGCAGTATGCCCTTCTGCCAGTTCCTGTAGCAGAGATAGGTCATCCTATCCCTGCTTATGAGTTTTTTACTTCTTCCACCTTGTCCTTCCCATATCCGCTGATTTCCTGAATCTGCTCATAGATTGCGGTTACTTCCCCGATCAGGAATAATTTCTTCAGAAGCTCCATGTAGTTGGCTGCATTGAATTTCTTCTGCAGTTCTTTGTTTCTGATATCCGGATTCATCAGGCATTTCCCCGCTGTCAGGTACTTCATTTTGGATGAATCTATATCCACACCGTCTTTCGTTATGGTCATGCAGTCCCTTTGGATTTCTTCCTCTTCATCAGGCTTGATTGCACGGAAAGTGATAATGAAAGGTTGCTTATACAGCTCACTCAACCTCTTTATTTCCAGTTCTTTTTCAGGCATCTTGAATTCGTTGATATCATTGGACAATAACATTTCTGTAAGGTTCATAATTATAACTCCTCCTTTTTTAAAAAACGTGACACTTCTGATTTCACAAGAAGTGTCACTTATCCTTGTTTGAATATCAGCGGGGATCAAATCCCCGCTGTCTTCACAATAATTTTTATGCCTCAATGGCATCCATGTACTCAAAATCCGAGAAAGTGAAAGGAACGTCCACCGCTCCTGCCTTTGCTGCCTCCCAGTCTGCAAGGGTAAGGTCATCAAAAGACACATTCTTGATAAGAATTCTTTCCGCACCGTAGCTGTCCGGATCAGCAAGCTTGCTGATCACCTGGAAACGTACATCTTTACCCTTCCTCAAGCTTTCAGTCATCAGTTTGCCCATTCTCGAATTGACTTTTCTGATTTTCAGTGTACCCTTCCCGGTAAAACCGATCATCTTTGTCTCTGTACCAGGCTTGCCGCAGATACTCAGTTCTTCCTTCTTTTTTTCAATTTTTGCTTGCAGTCCGTAAGCTTCCAGTACCTGCACATCATCCAGCCAAACTTCACCATACGTACCGTTAATCACTCTTTTTGCTTCCATTGCCATCTATACCGACCTCCTTATATGATTGTAGTGAGCTTGAAGTCCTCAATTGCATCGAGGATTTTGATATTGCTGAGCAGGAAGACCTTGTCATGGGTATTGGCTTCCTTGATCTGCTGTTCATTCATCCCTGAAGTGCTTACCCCTAAGCCCTCAAGATAGGTTTTCTGTGTGACAACATCGATTCCTGTATTGTTATTAAAAGCCGGATCCAATAGTCCGTCTTTTTCAAGACCTTCGTCAAACGCCTTGATGGCCGAAACAAGTAAAAGCTTGTTGTCATAGCTGTTAGGATATTTTCCAATATAAGAATCTTCAATCGTATTCTTGATATCGTCATGTCTCAAGTCCATGATGTCAACAATCTTAATCTTCTTGAAGTCCTCTCCCTTATCGGCAGTCGTTGTCACAAGACTGTTTACTGCTCTGGCAACCTTCACCTTCTCACCATCATGATAAAGAACGAATTTTCCGGCGGCAATCGCAGCATCATAATCATCCCTTGTCATCCTTGGGACATTGACAACCTCCGGCAGCGGCCAAAAAGTTGCAGAAATATTAAGCGGAGTGCCCGCCAGGAGTCCTGCAATTCTTGCGCAATATTCGGAAGCTGTATAAGTCTTACCACCAACTTCAATATTTGTTGTCGTGAAGTTAATGATTCCTTCATGATCCGCTCCCGTATCAGGTAATACAGCTTTAACCTTGATATCTTTCGTGTCTCTCTGTGTCTTTACCCAGTTTGCAATGGTTGCTGCATCTGCAGCAGTGATCCCTGGAATTGCAAGATAATCAAATTTCCTGGTTTCCAGCTCATTTAATGCACTATTGTAGTTAGCCGCTGCAGCCGGTAATGTGAGGGTGATGACCTTTTTCGGCGGTTTAGCCCCACCAATGAGTGCCTTCTCAATATAATCCTTGTTGCCTGCAGTAAGCCCGGCAGGGATCTGAGTAATATCGTTTACTTCCTTTACAGATACTCCTGTACTTACGGATGCATCTTTTAAAACAAGTGCCACGATTCCTCTGCTTCCTCTGTTAATAGCAGAAGCAGCTTTACTTTTAAATGATATCAGTATTTGTGGTAATCCAAATGACATACTTCAACCTCCTAATTATTTTTTAAATTTACTTCACCAATCGCTTCATAAGCCATTTCATCCAATGGCCTTTCCTCATCAAATACGAACTTGACGATAACAAATATTTCATTGTCTTTCTTCCCGCCTCTGATCAGAGCTACCTTTAAAGAGCGATCCCCCACTTTGAGAAACCCTTTTCTGAACACTCCCTTAATAGAGTCATAAACACTGAAAGGCTCCAATCCTAAGGGAATTTCTCCTTCTAAAGGAGGAAAATAGGTAATGCTCAATGCAGTTGTTTCACTTGTTAGAAAACGGTTGCTGTCTTCTGACCTGTCAAAATCCAGATGAATTTGAAAATAAGGTCTTGCAGCACTACCGGGTACATTGTGCAGGTACATCTGACAAGTTGGGTATCTCAAGCAAATCATCTGCTTGATGAAGTCAGCAATACTGCTTGCTGTTATCATGATCATTCCTCCTTCTGCTTAAATAGTTTTTTCAGCGCAGGAGGTCAAGTTTTCAGAGCTCACAGTCCTAACTGCTTCCTCGAGTTTTATCTCCCACACCTTGCAGAATTTCTCCAGCCTTTTTAACGTAGTTTCTTCATCCTTATCAAGGATAAAGTCTTTGAATTCTATGGGAAGCCTCTTTTCAACAAGATGATTGATGGTGCTGATCTCAAGTTCCTTTTTTACCAAGGCCCTTTCTTTTTCTTCAATCTTTCTCTTGTATTCTTCAAGAACCTCCCGTTCCCGCTGTTCGGTAGCCAACTTGGCCAGCCGTTCAGCTTCTTTCCTTTCCGCCTCGAGCTTTTGCATCATTTTCTGATGCCATTTTTCTTGAGCCGTCTTAAGTGCCTGAGTAACTCTCTTGTCTGTTTCGCTTTGAAGCAAGGCTTGGAGTTCCTCAACAGTTTTAGGCAGTACAACCTCTTTCTTTTCTACCTTCTCAGTAACATGCCCCTCATCATTCTGAATATCAGCCTGTTGAGTTGCAGCGATATCTTCTTTCATAAAACAACTCCTCCTTATGTAAATAGAACCTTTTCTTTGACAGTTCAAGAACCTTGTTGTATCAACAACAAAAGACGAAGGTTTTGGTTCCTTCGTCTTTCTAAAAATCTACTATTCTTGTTTTCCAACTCGATGTTCTATTATGAAAATGAATTAGCAATTTTTTGTACATTTTAGATTCTAGCACATATTTTTCTAGTAGTGGTCCCGAAATTGTCCGGAATTTTTTCGGTTCATATCTTGACCCTGTCTATATAGCTACAGCGTTACCACCATATACTATTCTTGTCATCCATTTAACAGCTTCCTTACACATTTCATAGCATCTGCTTCTGCTGATATGCATGGAGTCTGCGATATCTTCCATCCTGTTTTTGTGGATGTAATACCGTTTGATAATAACTCCATATTTTTCATTTACACCTTCCAACATATTAAGGGCATCTTCTATAATTGAAGTACAATATCTCAATCGGCTAATCTCTCGTTCGATTTCCATCTTCGCCTGATGATATTCCTTCAAGCACTTTTCCTTATATTCCTCAGCTGTTGATTCTACATTATTCAGCTGAGCTACCTCTTCCCCTTTATCCATAAAAAACTTTGGCGCAGCCCCCAAGCAATCCGGAGAAAACATCTTGTACTCAATATAATCGTCATAGGACTCCGGACATAATCTCTTCAAATGATTTTCCAGAAAAATAATTCTCTCCTTATGGAATTTATGCTTTTTCAAAGTATCCTCCATTAATTTAAACCCTTCCAACTCTCTTTCCCCCTTTGTGTATCTATAGTCTCGTAGCAAAAAGCCCCTGCTGACGGTTAGCAAATTATAATGACAGTCAGGTTTTTCAGATCCATTTGTAACTCAAATAGAACAATCACCTGATTTACTCATTACAATTTGCTGTCTTACACTCAGCAAGAGCTTTAATAAATTATTACATTTTAAATTCTAGCAAAAACCTTTCCATTTGTCGTCCGGGAATTGTCCATTTTATTCCTTAAGTGTAATTTTTTGTCGATTTTCATCAAAAAGACTTATCTGATCAGCTACCTCATCGATTTTATATACTGCCCCCAGATACCTCCCATAGATAACGTTTTCCAACACCTCCAGAGCTTCTTTGCAAAGCTCATAACAGCGGCTTCGGCTGATATGTACATCATAAGCTATATCTTCCATCCTATGGCCGGAAATATAAAACCTTTCCACAACCATTTTCTGCTTTCTGTCCAGACCATCAAGGATATCCAATGCATCCTCAACTAATCCGGTAGAATATTTCAGCCGTTTTAGCTCAAACTCCATTTCCGGAACTAAAGCACCATAATCTATTTGAATCGCTGAACGGTATTCTGAACAGCCCTCGTTCACTAAACCCTGTTTCATGCCATCTCTACCTAACATGAAGGTTGTTGTGGGTAAGCTTGAAATAAAGCCACAGGGTGAAGAATTATCTCCCTTATGCTCATTTGTTCCATTACAAGATATTCTATTGATCTGGCTTTCAATAAATACTATCCTCGCTTTGCTAATTTTGTATTCCTTAAGTAACCTTTCGATTTCATTCAGCTTGCTCACTTGTCCACCCCTATCATGATAAAATTATTGTTACAATCCTTTTAAAGATGACTGTAGATTTCAATATAGAATTATAAATCTACAGTTTTGCAACTTATAGCACGAATATAAATGACCAAAGTTCTCATAAAACTATCAATCATCCGGTAGCTTTCCTTGTAATAAAAATAATATCTAATTATTATCCCACTGGCAAATTCAACAAGACGTTTTATGCGTCATTTTCAAATTCTATTTCATTATTTCTATTATTTTCTTCATAAACCAAAATACAGCTTGACCCTTTGACGTAATTTACGTACAATAATACTGAAGAATTGTTTCTCCATATATTAACATAATATTTTTCGTTGATTACTTATTTAGTTTGGGAGTGTTTTTATGGATAAAAAAGGACTAGGAGGAAGAATTAAATTAGCCCGGTCTTTATATTCAAAGAAATCGGGCATGAAATTTACTCAACAGCTTCTTGCCGAAAAGATAGGGATATCCAGAAGTTACATGGGAGATATTGAATCCGGAAGAACCTATCCAACATTTATCGTCTTAAACTCAATTGCCGAAGCATGTGAAGTTCCGCTAAGTTTTTTTAGCGAAGAGGAGGAAGAAGAGAATACTCATTATAATTTGTATTCTGATAATCAAAATTTTATTTTTGATAACACAAGCAATACTGAGCTATCAAGTAAAAAATCTCTAACTACTATAAATAGTATATCCAGCTGCTTTGAGCCTGCGGCACAGCCGGTTATGGATTGTAAATTCACCTCAATTCCCGTATTGGGGGTCATCAGAGCAGGTTCACCTATTGTAGCACACGAGAATATCATCAGCTATGAATACATACCGGCAGAAATGGCGAAGGGAGGTATTTTTTTCGGACTAAAAGTCGCTGGAGATTCAATGAATAATTCCAGAATATTTGATGGAGATATTATCTTAGTGAGACATCAGGATCATGTTGAAAACGGAGAAATAGCCGTTATTCTGGTGGACGAAGAGAATGCTACCATAAAACGTTTTTTTAAAACAGACTCTATTGTAACGTTGATGCCGGATAGCTCTAATAAAGATCATCATCCAAGATTTATCGATATTACAAAAGACAGCTTGAAGATTCTTGGCAAAGTAATTAAAGTAATAATAAATATGGAATAAAATGTGTCAGGGGGCCGGTTCTGGTGACACAACCGCTCACACGTGTAAAAAAATAAAGACCCCCAATGCCCTGCTGTCTGCTTCCTTTCTTATAATAAGAGAGGGGGGCCGGGGGGTATTTTTTTGTCCATTTATTCCAACACCTCAAGGTAGGTTGCTTCAGCGTCTTCATCCACCACTTCGGGGTTGATGGTTTCCTTGTTATCCGTTGGCTTCTGCTTGCTGTCCTTGGATTTATCCGTTGTATTTTCCTTTGTCGTATCTTGTTTCTTATCTTCCGGCTTTGCGTTTTCCTTCATCTTCTTGTCAGTATCTTTCTGCTTGGAATCCTTCTGATCCGCAGGTTTTGCCGTCGTTGGCACTGCAGCAGTCTTAGCGATCAGGGATGGGCTTCTCGGGAAGGCTGCATCAAATTGGAAGTTGCCTTTATACTCCTTTGAAACCTTTCCGTTAACAAGGAATTTAACCTTCTGAATATCCTTGATTTCCGTCAAAGAATTTACGATGGAGTAAATGGTAAGCTGTTCTGCTTCCTTGCCTCCCGGATGCTTGTCGACAAATTCCTTCGTCAAATCTACGGTTGCTACTCCGGCATTAACGGTAACAGGAGCTCTAAGCTTTGTTCCTGCCGGAATGGTTGCCTTCAGTTTACTTTCAGTACCTGGGCCATTGATCAATTCCTTTACAATGGTGGAGGCCAAATTGCCAACACTCTTCTTTGCTTCGGCCACCTGGATATATCTTACTTCCAGCCGCAGCTTATTATCATCACCGGCAAAATAAAGATGTATCGGAACCTTGTCTGTCAGTTTTTGTGCTTCATCCTCGTTCATTACTATACTGCTGGCAGGATGGAGTTCATCATTTCCGTTTTTCTGAAAACCAAGCTTTTGTAAGGCACCGCAACCTGTGATTATCGATGCTAGTAAAAAACATACTGTAATTATACTGATTACTTTGCGCATTTTCCGGCCACCTCGCATTCTTTACTCTATACGATATGTTTATGCCGGCGGTAAAACCAGTATTCTAGATGCGCAAAATTTTTGTCCTATAAATCATAAAGGCAGCTCAACAATTGAACCGCCCTTCTTTAGAAATCTTCCTACTCCTTAAACATCATTTTCACCAGGTTGATGGCATCTTCATCCACGACACTGTAACAGATCTCAAGACCGCTCCTTTTCCCCTCAATAATGCCTGCTGATTTCAGTTTGGCAATATGCTGTGAAACCGTAGACTGGGGTAGCCCCAGGCATTCCTGTATTTTTGTCACATTACATCCGCCGTCTACCAGACCTTTAACAATACACAGCCGGTGAGGATGCGCAAGAGCTTTCAACTTCTCTGCCTTGTCGTTATATTCCTCAAAGTTAATCATGTCATCAACCCTCTCACTTTAAAGTCTCTCTCCCTCAAAAAAGACGATCTCTTTTTTTATATTACCCTATCCAGAAGAGATTTTTCTTGCTGTAAAAGGAATCCTCCCTGTTCCGCAGGAAGTGTCCCTTTACCTTAGATAAACAAGCTCATATCCGATTCTTCTGCAGCACCGATAAATGAAGCGACTCCTCCGATGGTCACGCCATCGATCAGTTCATCTTTTTGAATCCCCATGATGTCCATCGACATATTGCATGCTACAAGATTCACACCGTTTGATTTCGCTTGCTGAATGAGATCTTCCAAGGAAGCTACATTTTTCTTTTTCATTAGGAAGCGGATCATTTTGGCGCCCATGCCGCCCATGTTCATTTTTGAAAGGGATAGTTTCCTTGAGCCCCTCGGCATCATCATTCCAAACATGGTGCCAAACAAATCCTTTTTTACATTAACCTTATCAGTTTTTCTGAGAATATTCAAGCCCCAGAAGGTAAAGAACAGTGTGACCTTTCTTCCCATCGCCGCCGCGCCGTTGGCGATAATGAAGGTTGCAATGGCTTTATCCAGGTCATTGCTGAAAATGACCATGGTTTTATCCGTCTTTTTTTCAATCATACCGCCGGTTTCACTCTGCCTGTCTTTTCGAATCAGGGCTGTAAACGCACTTCCGTCATACCTGACGTTTAAAAGCCGGTTTCCGGTCCTTTCACACCAGGATTTGATATCCTGCTGAAATCCTGGATCCGTGGCCCTCACTTGAAGTACTTCACCATAGTTCATGGCTTTAATGTGATCATACACCTGGAGGATAGGGCCCGGGCATTGGAGTCCACAGGCATCCACTTGAATATCTGCATCTGCCTTGCAATCTTCACCACAGCAATCTACAGGCTTGATCTCGTCACTTTTTGTAATCTTATCGTACTCATAAATATCCTCGTTGGATTGTTTTTGTACTGCAAGCTGGTAAGTCTTGAACCCGCCGCTCAAGTTCTTTACCCGGCTATACCCGTGCTGTACCAGGATCCTGTAAGCAAGATACCCCCGCAAGCCTACCTGACAGAAGATGTAAAGAGTTTTGTCCTTGGGTAGATCACCCAATCTTTCCCGAAGATCATCCAGCGGGATATTTACTGCTCCCTCGATAGTGCCTAATTTGAACTCCATTGGAGTTCTTACATCTATGAGAAGAGAATCCTGTGGATCCAAATCAGCCACTTCATCCCAATGGAAAATCCCACTGTCATTCTTTAAAATATTGGCAGCAGTATATCCTGCAATATTTACCGGGTCTTTGGCAGAGGAGTATGGGGGTGCATAGGCAAGTTCCAACTCTTCCAGGTCATATACTGTCATACCGGCACGAATCGCAGTTGCAATTACGTCCAGTCTTTTATCCACGCCATCATAGCCTACAATCTGAGCTCCCAAGATCTTTCCGTCCTTTTTCGAAAACAGCAGCTTGATGGACATGGGAATGGCTCCGGGATAATACCCTGCATGGGAAGCAGAGTGGGTAAAGGATTTTTCGTATTCAATTCCGTTTCTTTTTAGAATTCTCTCATTACTTCCCGTAATCGCCACGGTGATGTCAAAAACTTTTACAATAGACGTTCCCTGGGTTCCTTTATATTTCTCTCCCGCACCACAAATATTGTTTGCCGCGATTCTTCCCTGCTTGTTGGCAGGTCCCGCCAGCGGAATCAAAGCAGCATTTCCGCAGATATAGTCCTTTACTTCAACCGCGTCCCCCACAGCAAAAATATCTGCATTGGATGTCCGCATGTATTCATCTACGAGGATTCCGCCAGTCGGCCCCAGTTTCAGCCCGGCATCTGCTGCCAATCTTGTTTCAGGCCTTACGCCGATTCCCAAAATCACCATATCCGTTCTGAGAACCTTTCCGCTCGTCAATTCAACATCCGTATAGCAGTCCTTATGGGTAAAGGCTTTCACTCCATCTTTCAGGTAGAATTCAACCTCTTTTGTTTTCATATGTTGATGTACTATGGCGGCCATTTCATAATCCAGTGGTCCGATCACATGATCTGCAAGCTCAACAACGGTGACCTTAACACCCCTCATGTGAAGGTTTTCCGCTACTTCCAACCCGATAAATCCAGCACCGACCACAATAGCTCTTTTGGGTTTCATGGCATCGACATAATCTTTAATCCTATAGGTATCCGGAATGTTTCTCAGAGTGAATATCCGTGAATGGTCGATCCCCAGGATATTTGGTTTTACCGGCTCTGCACCAGGCGAAAGCACTAATTTGTCGTAGCTTTCGGTATAAGTTTTCCCCTCAGCTTTATTGTATATTTCGACTTCCTTCTTGTCGGGATTGATTTTCGTGACCTCACTGTTGACCCGGACATCGATTCTGAATCTTTGTTTCATATTCTCAGGAGTTTGGACCACCAGCTTATCCTTTTCCTTGATTACTTCCCCAATATAATAGGGAAGTCCGCAGTTCGCAAAGGAGATATACTCCCCCTTCTCGAAAAGGATAATTTCTGCAGCTTCATCGATCCTTCTGAGCCTTGCAGCTGTACTGGCCCCACCTGCGACACCACCGACAATGACTATTTTGTTTGGCATGTGACCTCACTCCTTAAATCCTTATATTAATATATTTAGATTTTATGATATACTACACCAAAAGTCAATCTATTATTTATTTACCCCCATTTTGATATTCAAACACGTAAATAATAATTGATCTTTTTCGAATGTGAAAATGATTTTCATGTCCAGTATTTCCACGCTTTGAAACCTTTGGTTTCTGTAGTATTAATTTGTTCTTTCTCTCTAAATTCGTTATTGTGACTTATATAAATGTTATAAGGATTGTACTGTGTGGTATTTAAATAAAATAGAACAAGGCTTGTCCAGCTAATTTCTCATGATTTTTCGGATTAATTGTTGGGGTTCACCCAAGAGGGAGGGTTATCTTGATCAGAGAGTTATTTATAAATGCTGCAATTATTCTTTCCTTCACCTTCATATGGGGTCAGATCACTCGAGATACCAAGGTTTCAGAAATGGGGGACTTTGCCAAAAAGGTCCTTCTCGGAACTGCATGTGGTTTTCTTGGCTCCTTGTTGATTTTCTTTGCGATAAAAACAACCCCTGGAGTATATATCGACTTGAGGACACTGGCGCCCATGATCGCTGTTGCTTATGGCGGATTTACCGCTGGGGTCATTTCAGGAACCATGATCGTTTCCACAAGAATGATTTTTTTTGGTGTTAGCACTGCTTCACTGGCTGCAGCTTCAAATCTGGTCCTTATTATAATGATTTGCTTTTGTATTGCCAAACTCAGAATCAATAATCTAAAGAAATGGATCTTGATGTTGGCGTTAAACATTGCAGTCGTGATCGTGACAATCTATTTATTATTGATAAGGAATACAGCGTCATCGGATAGTGTATTTCCTACATTGCTAGCTCTGTTGACAGCGATGATTATTGTAGGAATGATCACCTATTATGCTGTGGAATATATCCTGAGATCCAATGCCCTGTTTCTTCAGTTTAAGGAACAATCCTCAAAAGACTTCTTGACCGGATTGAACAATATTCGGCAGTTCGACTCTGCCATGAATGAATACAGCTTACGTGTCCATAACAACAGCGAGAAGCTTTCCCTGCTTCTCATCGATATAGACTTCTTTAAAAAGGTTAACGACACATACGGGCATGCTGCCGGAGATGCGGTATTGAAACAGCTTGGCACTGTTCTGACGGAGACTTGCCGTTCCTTTGATATTATTTCACGAAACGGCGGCGAGGAGTTCTCGGTTCTGCTGCCGGATTGTCCTCATGATCAGGCCCTCGAAGTCGCTGAACGTGTTCGGCAGGCTGTCAGGCAGTACAAGTTTGTCCTTCCTGATAATAAAGTGATTGGGATCAGCATCTCCATTGGAGTATCCACATATCCCGATACCCTCAGCAATCTCCAGGAAATACTCCATCAGGCGGATGGGGCCCTATATAAAGCAAAACGCACAGGCCGGAACAAGGTATGTTCCATAGACGAATGTATTGAACTATAACTACATGGCTTTTGTATACTTATCTGCAAAGCAGCTGGCACAGTAGCTATCCGGCTTTATTTTCGGCTCGAAGTTCAGCCCCTTGACCATCCCCACCATTTCGCTGATCAAAGCCTTGGTCTGGCCTTTCGTCCCAACATCAATATGGAACTCGAAGGAAATGTTTTTACCCAGCATCTCTTTAATCCGGCAGATTTTTTCGTCATCAAACAGATATGCCAGCTGCAAGCTGGTACAAGTCTCAAGGTATATCTTTTCCCTCAGGTTTCGAATCGGCCTTTGCATTTCACTTTTGTGAAGAAAGCCGATCGCTCCCTTTCCAATACGATGTACATGGATACAGGTAACGAACACGCTTTTACTGCTAACCTGCGAGTCTGATCCTATCGAAATCCGGTATGCGCAGTTCAGGTCTCCTCCGATAAACTCCAGGATGTCGGCATAGACGTCGTTGAAGGTCACTTCTCCCTTTCGAAGGCTGCGAAAGGTGGTTGATTCATCGATTACGATTGAATTCCCCAAAAGCATAGGCAGCAATCCCTCCCTGACTTAGAATGAAAAAACCCCGTGATGATAATCATCACAGGGTCAGAAATACCTTATTCATATTCAGATGGTTCCATTTGGAGACACGTTGAGAACGCCGCAGAAAAGCCATGCTCCGTTTCCTTATGATTCTCATACCGCATCATCCCCTCGAACAGTATATATTATAATATTATCATATACAAAAACCACATTCAACCATCCAAATATTAACGCTATGTTAAAGTATATTTAAATATTATCTCACAATTTTTTAAGCACTATTTTTCTTTTAAATTTCTGACGTATTCGATCGCTCCTCTTCCTGCCATTGCCCCCTGCCCGACGGCTGTCGATATCTGTTTGAACCCTCCGGTACAATCGCCTGCGGCAAAAAAGCCTTCCAGGTTCGTCCGTTGATGCTGATCAACCACAATAGAATTCCCCTCGGTCATAATCCCAAGCTTCCTTGCAAAGTCTGCGCTGGTGGCACTTTCGTAAGCAACAAAGATTCCGTCGATCTCTTCCATGGTCCCGTCCTTGAAATAGATACTCTGCAGGTATTCCGTGCCGTCCAATTTGCTGACAGGCCGTGTATTCACCTTAAAGCGATATGCATCCTCTGCAAACTTTTCCGTTAGTTGAAGCTCCATTCCATTGGTAAAAAGGGTAATATCCTTTGTGAATGCTTCCAACTCAATGGCTTCATGGACTGCAAAATCGGTGAAGCCTAAAACGCCTACCTTAAGGCCTTTATAAAAGAACCCGTCACAGGTAGTGCAATAGCTGACTCCATTCCCCTCGAATTTCTCCAGATTTTCAATCTTAATCTTCTTTTGTGGCTGTCCGGTAGACAAGATAATGGCTTTAGCCGTATAGGTCATCCCCGAAGTTATGACCTCGTAGAAGTCGTTTCTCTCGATACCGATGACATCATCAGGAACAATCTCGATTCCCAGGTTTCGAGCCTGTTTCTCACCCTCCTGAAGCAGGAACTCACCGCTGACCGGTTCGGAAAACCCGTAATAATTTTCAATTTTACTGGCTTTACCAAGAGCGCTGCTGTTTTTCCCTATAACGAGTGTCTTTAAATTTGCCCTTGCCGTATAAAGAGAAGCCGAAATCCCCGCGGGGCCTTTTCCGATGATGATTACGTCATAAATCATTTCTTGTCCTACCTCATTTCGTATCGTAATCGATAAAGGAAATACTGTCCTTTATCCTGTATTTATCTTTAGCTCTTATTATTAATATACCGCTCCACCATGATTCCTGCAATAGTCCCGTCATTTACCGCTGTTGATATCTGCCTGATTTTTTTATCGCGCACGTCTCCTGCTGTAAAAACTCCGGAAGCGTTGGTTCTCATGTCTTCATCGGCAATAATATACCCGTCGGCATTCAGATGGACCTGATCTTTGAACAAATCCGTCTTGGGGATCATCCCGATATATACAAAGAGTCCGTCCACCTGCATCTCTTTGACTTCCTTGGTTTTATTGTTCTCCAAAATGACACTGGTCACAAAGCTCTCGCCCTGAATCTTTTTTACTTCAGAATCCCATATCACACTGATGTTGGGGTTTTTCAGCATCTCATCCACAGAAGCCTTGGATGCATTAAAACGATCGTTTCTGTTAACAACAGTAACCGTTTTTGCATAGCGTGTCAGGAATACGGCTTCATCAACGGCTGAATTTCCTCCTCCAACGACCAAAACATGGGTGTCCTGGTACAAGGCGCCATCACAGGTTGCGCAGTAATGGACACCTCTTCCCCGGAACTCACGCTCTCCCTCGGCAGGAAGTTTTCTAGGCTGGGCTCCTGTTGCTATAACAACTGTTTTTGCATAGTACTCCGCATCTTCAGCTTTGATAAATTTTTCCTCGCCGGTGAGCCGGACTTCGGATATTTCTTTCATATCATCAATCTGTGCGCCAAAATCAAGGGCTTGCTTTTTCATGTTTTCCATCAGGTCCATTCCCCGGATGACGCCATTGGTGCCCGGATAATTCGCTACATGGAAGGTGGTTGCAACCTGTCCTCCCGGAAGGCCTTCATCAATCACCACTGTAAACAGTTTTGCTCTTGCAGCATAGATGGCTGCAGACAAACCAGCCGGACCTCCACCCAAAATTGCCACATCACAGTAAACCTTCTGGATGTTTTTGGGTCCGCAGGTTCCCCCGGTAACCCGTTCGATTGCTTCTCTCAGTTCCGGTTTGCTGATATATCCGTTCAGTCTGGAGCAGACTTCCTTACCATTTTTGATAAACAATACCGTCGGACTGCTTTTAATGTTGAAGCTCTCCGCCAGCTGCCTGTTCTGTTGGCGGAATATGCGAACGAACTTCATTTTTTCTCCGTAGGTTTCCGCCAGCCTCTCCAGCATAGGAGCAACCGCGGTGCAGGGCGCACAGTCTTCGGAATAAAAATAAACGAGGACAGGCAAACTGCTTTTCAGGACTTCCTGATCAAAGTTATTGGCATCTGCGCTGATCATTTTTGAACTCATATAAACCTCCATGAAATCAAACACTTACAGAAATACCATTCCCGATAAGGGACGATTTATTCTTTTCACATTGCGTATTCTCCATTATTTTATACCCTATCGGAATATTTTCAATCCAAAAATTTATTTCAGTCAGAGTGTGTCAAGGGGACGGTTCTTGTGACATAATTTTATGTCACAAGAACCGTCCCCTTGACACACAAAAAAATGTAACACTTTCTGAGGCTGTTTAATATGCTGTGAATAGAAATGGTTTTTTACATTTTTCAGACAGTGAAAACAGCAGTACAACCCGTAAGAAGCCATATTTGTGTACTTAAGAATACATCGGGGGTGTCCTATATGTGTGGTGAAGCAAAAAAAACCGGCAACAGCAGTTTGCTGTTTTTTATTCTCATTTTCCTATTGTTGTTCTATGATGACAGTTTTTTAAGGTCCAGAGGTATCATCATTACACAAAAAGCGGATAGAGATGACTCTATTCTTTTCTTCATACTTGTATTCCTCCTCCTTTTTTATTAAATTGCTTTTTAAAAGAGAAATGGGCCCTCCCATTTCTCTTTTATCTCTAGAAAAAAATTTGCTTTTTCACTAAGTATATTTAATTACACCTGTAACACATATCCTTGCTTCAACATAGTATAGTATCGTGAAAAAATGATGGAGGTAGTTCTATGAACTTCTTAGGCAACCTTTTTCAAGGGGATAATGACGAGATATTGTTCTTTATTCTGGTATTCCTCTTCCTGTTCAATGGCAACCTCTTCGGCAAAGGCTGCGATGGTGATGGAATCGATGATAACGGCACAATCCTGTTCTTCATTATCCTGTTCCTTATTCTGTTCCTCAACAGGGAATACGATAGCGACGTTAAATAATTCAGAAGTGATCGGCATGCCTGTTTGAAAACTTTATACAGCAGAAATAAATACTAAAGTAAATTCTTTGCTACATATAATAGTATTAGTATTAATACTTTCATCTCCATCATCTAGAGATATCGAACTGTAAAGCTAGATAAATCAAACGAGCCAGCAATTGGACACTCCAGGAAAGAGCAATTTGGACTTAATAAAATGTTATTTGCCAAATATACGTCACATGAATTTACAGAGAAATGACAACTCTATTCCAAATTGCGAATTCCAATTCGCTGAGTGAATTTAGACTTATCTTTACAGTTCGTTATCTATAATGGTACTTATGCGTCATCCATTTGTCGACTGGCTGCATTGATCCGGCATTCCATTCGAACCCCAACGCTTAAGTATCTGCTTTATCCATTAAGATTCGTTTTCTGACGTGGTGCGGAAACTGAATGAATATCCGGGATCTAAATACATACTCCTGCATTGTAGATATGTTCACCCTTACCGGTATCATGTAGGGGTCTTGTTTGTTTATATACATGAATAGCAATATACTTTTTTCAAAAATACGGATAAAAACTTACTGCCGGTACAAAAGATCCTAAGCCGCCGTTTAATCAATCCCAATGAAAGAAAGGATGAATCTTATGAATGATATGTTCAAAGGGAAGCTTGCTGATATCCTAGGAAAAATGGATGAAAAGGTGCTTCAGGCCAAATTGAATGCAGCCCTGGAGATGCTGAAGAAAGGAAACACGGAAGACCTGGCAAAGCAGATCGGTAAAATAGATAAAAAGGAACTCATGGAAAAAATGAATGAATTTGATGAATCCAAATTGAAAAACATGAACATCAATATGGACGAAATCAAAAAGAATATCTCCAGCGCCGACCTTGATAAGCTTTCAAAGCTTGTTGGAGATCAAGGAGACGAAATCGTAAAAAAAATAAAGACATTATTAAATCAGAAATGAATATATTTAAGTAGTACTTCTATCTGTTGGCAGAGGCTGAAGGTCCCTTTCAAAGGAGCGTAGTCAAATGAGTGACGATCTCAATAAAAAGATAATGCAGATTGCAGATATCCTGGGACAGGAAGGCATGCCGGACAATATCAAAGGCCTGCTTTCACTCCTTTCTGCTTCCGGGAATTCCGGAAGCAAGGAGGATGTCCCGGCAAGACAAACAGATGTCCCGGTCCGAAAGGAAGAAAAGCCCTCAAGACCGGATATGGATGAAAGCCTGGAAATGATAAGGAAAGTGAAAACTCTGATGGATAGAACCAGTACCTCCAATGATCCCCGACTAAACCTCATCACTGCCATCAAGCCTTTTTTAAACAGCAAAAGGCAGCAGAAGCTGAGCAACTGCATGATGCTTCTTCAGATGTCACGGCTTACGAGGTTTATGGGAGATACAGAAAAAAGTAAGGATTAATTCGAGGGGGTATTCACGATGTACAGAAGAGTTCCATTCAGACGCAGAAGGTATGTGCCTTCTCAGGCACTAACAGCAATAGTGCCCCAGGTTATCCCTGAAGAACCCAAAAAGGATTTGATTCAGTTGAAAAACATTCCCCTTCCCAACGAAGTGGAATCCCGCGAAGATACAAAGGTCTCCGCCCGGTCAAATCCTTTCTCAAATATTTTTAAACGGATCCGTATCGATGATCTAATTCTTCTTGGATTGGTCTTTCTGTTTTTGGATGAGGGCCGGAATGAACCTGAAGATGATTTTCTTCTTGTGATTTTGCTTTATCTTTTTTTAGCCGGAAGAGACTGATCAGGAATATTGTACGGTTTTCTCTTTGATGTCGCTGCAAAGCGTGATATCTCTACATAATTTTCAAATTTCTACTTTTATAAAATAATTAATTCAGTCCAAAAACAAGGCATGCAGATGTCCTTGTTTTTTTGTATTCATTTCTTTCTTGATCCTTTCCAGTCCAAAAGTCTGTGATAGAATTTCTCACCTTCTTCAATCCAATGTTCACTTTTTGAACATATGCATTCCAAGCTAGAATGAATATTTTAGAGCGGAATACAAAGAATAACTGTGATTTCATTTTCCCGAATAGGAGGATTACTTTGAGAAAAAAATCTCTATTGCTTGGTTTAGTTGCAGGGCTTCTGACAGTACTTCTCAGCGCTTCCTATGTTTATAGGGGGCAGCTGAATGATATTATGGGCTATCCTAAAGCCGCTATTTCTTATTATGGATCCAGGGGGCAGGAAGTCATTGATATTCAGGACAAGCTGTACAAATGGGGATACTATAAAGGAATTGTGGACGGAGTTTATGGATATGAAACCTATCGAGCAGTCCGATTATTCCAATCAAAAAACGGGTTAAAAGTGGATGGTGTTGCCGGTCCCGGCACCCTTGCTGCATTAGGTCTCCCTACTGGTCAAAGAACTGCCGGCGCTACAGGAGTCTCATCTAATAAGGACGTCAATCTACTAGCTCACATAATCCATGGCGAAGCCCGTGGTGAACCGTATACCGGGCAAGTGGCGGTTGGCGCAGTCATTTTGAACAGGACAAGAGACGGCAGATTCCCCAAGACCATCGCAGGAGTTATTTATCAGCCAGGTGCCTTTGATGCTGTGGAAGATGGGCAGATCAATCTTGCGCCTAACGCAACATCCTATCGGGCCGCAAGAGATGCCTTAAACGGCTGGGATCCTTCAGGGGGTGCAGTCTATTACTTCAATCCGGCGACTTCAACCAGCCGATGGATATGGACGAGAACAATCATTGCTAAAATCGGGAAGCATTATTTTGCAAAATAGCATGAAAAAAGAACGAATGAAGCACTATTCATTCGTTCTTTTAATTTAAAGCAAATAATCTCAATTTTCTTCTGCCAATTTTGCTTGTTCCCTATCGAGATCATAATGTTTCTTAAAGAAAGCAAACACATATAGGATAAAGGTTCCAAAGAAAAGCGTTTTAAATACCCAGTCCACTACAAGAACCACAAACATCAGGACAGAGTTCATATTCTGTTCATGCATCAGTACCAGCTTGGCAATCAGGAGCATTCCTCCAAGGAATAGAAAGATCAAATCAAAAGCAACAATTCTCTTGGTGATTCTCCAAAAATAGCGATCGGCCAGCTGCTTCCCTCGGGAAAAGGCTTTTTTCCCTTGCACCAGCGCAGAAGGGTACCAAAAAAGGATATACATTCGATAGAATAAAATCCCAAAAAACAAGACGCATACCGTAACGACATCCACAAGGATTGAGCCCGCCAGCAGCTCTGCCTTTCCCTGCATCGCGGCTCTTGTTGCTGCAATGGCTGGAACACAGACGATCATGATAAACGGTATATACAGGATAGAAAACAATAGGACTCTCATGTTGATGAGAAACATTCTGATGGAGTATTTTTTTAATCCTAGAAAGAATTCTCCTTTAAAACGTGGTTTTTTCTCCAAGGTATTGTTGATCATATTGAAGAATCCTGCAAACAGAACGCCGAAAAACAAGGATACTACCAGAAGAACTGCTACTAGATAGACCAGCGTCATGGATAGAAGTCCGGGTGAGGTCATAAAGCTGAAGATTAGCTGGATAAAAGACATTGCGCTCTCAAAAAAGTTTCCCACACCAATAGCGGAAAAGCTGAACAATACGGGCAATAGCAGATTGTATTCAAAAATGCAATAGAACACCATGATGATGGCTGTTATCAGTAAAAGTATCGGGTGCTTTATCAAAGTTCTCATCGATACTACCTTCCTCTTCAAGAAAATTCGCTATCGCTCATAACCTTTCTTGTTCGCTATGGGGGACTACTCCCCCCTTCGACGGACAAAAAGAGTCCTGAGCACCCCCTCTGAACCGGCAAGGGCAATTCCCTTAGTACTCTATTGAAGCCGAGGTTGCGCCAAGAAAACCTTTCGGTATAAAAGCAGGTTATGCTTGGTTTGATACGGCGCGTCAATATGAAATTATAGCATAATATAGTACCAGTGTAAATAATGGGTAATCTGCCTGAGGAACGCCACTGGTAACCAATTACAGTATTACCCAAATTGCCAATTGTATTTATATTGACTACAGAATATATCTGTTATATATTATATATAACAGATATATTCACAAACAGGAGGAAACCTCATTGATTTTAAAGATTGATTTTGAATCCGATCTCCCGATTTATATTCAGTTAAAAACACAAATCATTGAAGGGATCGCTGCCGGAGTATTGAAGGAGGGAGATCCTCTGCCATCCGTAAGGCAAATGGCCTCGGATCTTGGCATAAACCTTCATACAGTGAACAAGGCCTACACCTTTCTAAAGCAAGACGGGTTTATCACGGTACATCGGCAAAAAGGCGTGGTCATCAACTCAATACACGGAAGAAGGGTGAATGAAGATTACCTTGCAAGACTTCACAAGGATTTGAGTTCTCTTGCGGCTGAGGCCTATTGCAGGGGGATGAATGAAGAAGAGTTTAAGAATATCTGTACGGAACTATTCACAAAGTTTAAAAGTCAATCTCCAAAATGGTGATTGGCAAGCTTATTTTGTAAGGAAAATAGTTATGGTTAAGTTGTTCATCATTACACTTGAGGAGGTTCAACCATGAGGGTTCTACTTGTACTATCCACATTTTTTATCTGCTATCTGCCGATCCTGTTTTATTCGGCCTTCATGCCTTATCTGACCAGGAAGACAGAAAGTTTCGGGGTAAGCATTCCCGAAGAGATCTATGATGATCCCGAAGTTCAACGGATTCGTTCCACATATCGGAGTTCTGTCCTTGCTTTCGGCGTCGTATTTGCCATATTCTCGCTATTTACGGGATTGGCTGCGCCGTTAACTGTAACCTATATTTTTCTCCCCATTGGAACGTTGATTCAGTTGGTCATCATGGCGGTCTTTTATCTTCATGGCCATAGACAAATGAAGTCATTGAAGGAAAAAAGCAATTGGCTTTCAAACAAGCAACAGGTTACTATGGTAGATACTGACTTCCGAAAAAGAAAGCTGTTCGTATCTCCCTTATGGTTCATGCTATACGTAGTTGGTGTTGCTATTACCCTTGGAATCGGCTTCACTTTTTACGAGAACATGCCCTTCAGGGTCCCCATGCAATTTGATTTTAGCGGCGAAGTTACACGATATGCCGAAAAATCTACCGGAACGATACTGTTTGCCCCGCTGATGCAGGTATTTATCACATTTATCATGGCCTTCAGCTATTGGTCTATCGGTAAGGCAAAACAGCAGATCGATGTTTCTCATCCGGAGGAATCCATAGAAACCAACAGGATTTTTCGGTATCGTTGGTCTGCCTTTACCGTTTTTAGCGGGTTAGCCCTGGTAATCATGTTTGGAATCATGCAGCTGACAATTGTCGGAATCATAAAAAATACCCTTTCGATGATTGTTGTTCCTCTTGGCTTCTCAGGAATTATTGTGATTGCCGCCATTGTGCTGTCCATAACGACCGGGCAGGGAGGAAGCAGAATCCGGCTTCCCTTCAGCAAATACAACGGATATGTCAACAGAGATGAAGACCGGCATTGGAAATGGGGTGTTTTTTACTTCAATCCTGACGATCCCTCCATATTCGTGGAAAAGAGATTCGGGATCGGATGGACCAATAACTTTGCAAACCCCATGTCCTGGGTGTTTATGATCGGACTGATCGTGCTGATTGTATTTGTTGGAGTTGTTTCAAAATTCCTTGACGTTTAGAAAAAAAGAAGCATGGCATCTGTGAAGCGCCATGCTTCTTTATCTCAGATCCCCTTCATACTGAGGGATATTCTCTTTCTCTGGACATCCACACTTAATATCTTAACCTTTACAATATCTCCGACAGCAACCACTTCCATCGGATTTTTTACAAACTTGTCAGCCAGCTCTGAAATATGAACCAGTCCATCCTGGTGAACCCCGATATCCACAAAAGCTCCGAAATCAGCGACATTCCGCACGGTACCCGTAACAACCATTCCTGGCTTGAGGTCTTCGATATGAAGTACATCCGTAAGAAGAATGGGCTTTGGCAGTTCATCTCTGGGGTCGCGCCCGGGTTTCAGCAGTTCATTGATGATATCCTGTAAAGTCGGGACACCCACTCCAATCTGCGCAGCAACAGTACTCATCCCCTTTTTCTCTATTTCCGATTTCAAACTTCCAAGTCTTTTCTCTTTTACATCTTCCAGTGTGTACCCCATAATCTCAAGAAGCTTTTTTGCCGCATCATAGGATTCCGGATGAACGGAAGTATTATCAAGGATGTTTTTACTGTCCGTAATCCTCAAAAAGCCGGCACATTGTTCGAAAGCTTTGTCTCCAAGCTTCTTAACCTTCTTAAGTTCACTTCGGGATTTGAATTTACCGTTGGTTTCCCTATACTCTACGATATTTTTGGAAATGCTTGCATTAACCCCCGATACATAAGACAGTAAAGACGGGGAAGCTGTATTAAGGTCTACCCCAACACTGTTAACACAATCTTCAACAACGCCTCCAAGGCTTTCTCCAAGCCTTTTTTGGTTCATGTCATGCTGGTATTGACCGACACCAATGGCTTTCGGATCAATTTTCACCAGTTCGGCAAGAGGATCCTGCAGCCTTCTTGCGATGGACACAGCACTCCTCAATGCCACGTCAAAATCCGGGAACTCCTCGGAGCCGAGCTTAGATGCCGAATACACCGACGCTCCGGCCTCACTCACCACCATATAATAAACCTTGCTGTCGATCTCTTTCAACAGATCTGCTACAAATATTTCTGATTCTTTTGAGGCTGTACCATTCCCAATAGAGATGATATCTACCTTATGTTTGCTGATCAGATGCTTCATTACTTTCTTGGCTTCTTCCACTTTATTTTGCGGAGGCGTAGGATAGATTACAGTAGTCTCAAGCACTTTTCCTGTATCATCCACTACTGCAATCTTGCATCCGGTTCTATAAGCCGGGTCCAGACCCAACACCACTCTCCCCTTAACAGGAGGCTGCAGCAGCAGGTTTCTTAAGTTCTCAGCAAAGACTTTCATGGCTTGTTCTTCTGCCAGCGCTGTCAGCTCATTCCGGACCTCTCTCTCAATGGAAGGATAAATCAGCCGCCCATATGCATCTTCTACAGCTCGTTCTACATAGTCCGCCGTAATAGATCTGGGTTTTCTAACGGTTCTGGTCTTTAAATACTGAATGATCTGTTCGTCAGGAACCGTAATTTCCACCTGAAGGAACTCCTCTTTCTCACCCCTGTTGATGGCAAGAATCCTGTGTTTTGCAATTCTTGCCGCTGGCTCCTGGAAATCATAATACATTCTGTAGACTGAGTCTTCTTCTTTCTTCGCTTTGGATACAATCATTCCATGGCGCATAAACATCTCACGGATTGCCTTCCGGTATTCCGCATGATCAGAAATCTCTTCAGCGATGATATCCATCGCTCCTGCTAAAGCCTCTTCAACGGTGTTAACTTCCTTTCCAGGGTTCAAATAGGGTTTCGCCAGATCCTCAATATTCCCTTTTAAAAGCTCCTGTGCAAATACGGCAACTGCCAAAGGTTCCAAGCCCTTATCCTTGGCAATGGTTGCCCGTGTTCTTCGTTTGGGCCGGAAAGGCCTGTAAATATCTTCGATCTCCTGCAGGGATACTGCCTTACGCAATGCGGCTGCAATTTCTTCCGTCAGCTTTCCCTGTTCTTCGATCAGTCTTCTGACATCCTCTCTTCTTTCTTCAAGGTTTCTTAAATAGATCAAACGGTCATACAGATCCCTTAGAATCTGATCATTCAATTCCCCTGTCATTTCTTTTCGGTATCTTGCAATAAAGGGAATGGTATTCCCATCATCAATAAGCTTTACAGTATTCTGAACCTGAAACGGTTTCAAATTAAACTCCCGGATAAGTTGAGCAATGATATCCGCCATAACTGCCTCCTAACAATATACGATTCGTATCTTTTTCCTGATCCATCAATAGATCTAGGGAATTTTTGAACTGATATCAATGAACCATTATATCATAAAACCGGTACTTTTATTTGCATAAATCTTTATTTCGATGGACTTTCATCTCAGGTATCAATTCAATCCTATGGTTTAATTCCTTCGCTAGATATATAATGATAAAGAGTAAATTTTGTTTTATTTCAGTATCTCAGGGTATACTCATACCTGAAGCAGTGCTTCTGCTGAATACAGTTTCAGCAAAAAGCATAGAACCACAAAAGGAGAGTTATCCATGGAAACTACCGAATACATCAGGCATTTTACCTTCTTCGCCGATCTTCAGGAGGAAGAGCTGAGAAGAATTGCAGGCATTTCCATCGAAAGAAATTACAAAAAGAATATGATTGTTTTTATGGAGGGCGAACCCGGAGAAGCCTTTTGTTATATAAAGTCGGGCAAGGTCAAGGTGTTTCGGACTTATGAAGACGGGAAGGAACATATTATCCATATTTTAGGGGAAGGTGAAGTTTTTGGGGAGGCTACACTTTTCAGCAGCATTCCCTACCCTGCTTCTGCTTCTGTTTACGAAGATGCGGTCATCGGCATTATCAAAAACAAGGATCTGGAAAAGCTCATCAGCGAAACACCGGGGCTATCCCTGAGTCTTATTAAAATTCTTTCCAGGAAGTTGATATTTGCTCAGCAAAAGATCCGTGACCTGGCCTTTAATGATGTATTTGCCCGTACCGCTACCCAATTGCTGAAGCTGGCATCCGATTATGGCACAAAGTCAGGAACAGGCATTATGATCGATATTCAACTATCCCGTCAGGAGTTGGCAGATATGATAGGTACGACAAGAGAAACCGTATCCAGAGCGATTAGTAAATTCAAAAAAGAAAAATCCATCACAGAGGAAAAGGATAAAATCATCATTCTTGATGAAAAAAAACTTCGCGAATGGCAGTGAAATAAAAGTAGCCGGTAAGCTCTACCGGCTATATCTTTGTTTATCTAGATGTATTACTGCCTGCTGTTTTGCCTTTATTTCCCGGATTGTTGCCGCCACAGCCGCAGTTGGATTCGCCGTTGTTTTCACCTAACTGGTCATTATCTACGTTGGGAGACAATTTCTGTCCATTCTTACCGGTTTGAGTTCTCTTGTCGTTGTCCATTGTGATCCTCCTTTAATGCTGTGATTATATTCAACCGCTCTTAATGCGATTTTCACTTTTATTATTACACATTTTATTGAATTAATGCTTTAAGGCGAGCTTGTTTAAAGTTTCCTCATCCACTGTCTCAATTTCACCCTTTAATATTCTGAAAATAAACTCCTTCTCAAGACCTGTAGCATGGGCGTACTCATCAAAATTCATGTTGCTGCTGGCTCTTTGAATCGCTTCGATCAGCTTGTCCGAATGATTGATTTTGGGTCTTTCCGATCCTTGCTTCATCCTAATCACCTCTGATTTTAGAATACTTCCTTCAATCATTTTTATTACTATCAAAAACTTTCCCTTTAGCTCGGATCATTTTCATCAAGATATACACGGGTTACTTTTGTAACATTACCCTTTCTGACATCTTCTTCTGTCGGATCTTCCCCGAATTTTCTGTCATTAAAGCCAGGTGCTACTGTCGGTACTCTCTTGCGTTCCTTCTTCCCTCTCTCTTGCGGCATATGCTTCCTTCCTCCCTTCTTTCCTTTCCAGTTCAAATTCGCTCTCATTGATACTTCTTATCCCTTTTACATTTTTCAATTCGTTCGAAAGCTGCAATAATGCGGAATCCTTGCTCTTTGCCTCCAACATCACATCAAAGTCCCGGCCGATCGCCCCGGCAATTTCCAGGAAACCTGCAAACTCACCTATATCGATAAAATCAGCATGACTTCTAAAATCCTTTTCACTTTTGGGACTCGAAAAATGAATTTTAGGTTTGAAATATTCACCCTTCCATGTATCAAAGACTTCCGGCAGCAAGCTCAGCAGCGATTCACCATGGTTGACACAGCGGTGATGATGGATGTCAATCACCATGGGAATTTTTAGTTCTTTGCATATTTCGAGAACGTCTGCAGCTGTATAAGACTTATCATCATTCTCAAGAATAATTCTTTTTCGAATCCGGTCCGGCAGCTTCACAAAATTCTCCTTAAACCTTTCGATGGAAGTTTTTTTATCCTTATACAGTCCTCCAACATGTAAAACCAGCTTGTATCGATAATCCTCCAGACCCATTGCCTCATAAATCTTCACGTGATAATCCAGATCCTTGATGGACTCCTCAAGAACCTTGTCGCTATGGGAATTGATCAGCGTATAATGGTCCGGATGGGCACTTACTCTGAAATCATTTTCTTTGACGAATTTTCCTATTTCACTGAATTCTTCTTTAAAGTCCTCCCTATAGTCCCAATGTTCAATCAAAGGATGGGTTGCCAAAGGAATCAGCTTTGAGGTAAACCGGTAAACACTGATATTTAAAGCCTTGTTATACCGCAATATCCTCAAGGTATTACTCAGGTTTTCTCTGGTGATCTTCCGCAGTCTGTACATTCTGGCCTCCTCGTCAGGAAGCTTTTTAAAATTTGCAACCGTTACGGTCCCTGAGGGAGAACACTTTTCGAGATTTAATGTCATTGCTACGTATCCAAGTCTGATCTTCATAGTTTCCTCATCGCTTCTTTGCTTTCAGGCATTAAATATTCATCAACCCTATTATTTCCCGAAGTACGCTGCAAAATAAGATTTAAAACTGTTACATTCCGCTGAAACAAACAAAAAAAGCCAGGATTCTTCCTGACTTTTCAAAAATTCATTTCTTTGCTTCAACCACCAGCATATAGGCATTGTCATCATAGGCAGACCGCTTAAAATCTCCATAGAATTGATACCTGCCAAATCCGGCCCTTTTAAGAAGATCCTCCATTTGAGCCCTCAATAAGGGCAGCAATTCTATGGAATTTTCGTATTTTTCTTCATTACTGATGGTAAGTTCTGTATTGAAATAGATGACATTTCGATCCTTGTTGTATTCATAGTTCCTTACAAACCTTAATCCGATCTCTTCATTTTCGATGGCTGGCAATTCCTTTATATTATACTTGATGATCCTGTCATAGTTTATAATCTGCAGAACCAACCTCCCACCCTCTTCAAGCAACGCATGCATCTGTTCCAGTGTGTTTTCAATCGCCAAGTGATTTTCCAGATGGACAATAGAGTTCCCTATGCAGAAGATACAGTCAAACCTGGTTTCCAGACAACTTTCAAGCTGCAGCATGTCGCATTGTAAAGCGTATGTATCCAATCCTTTATTCGCAGCCTTTTCCTTTGCCAGTCGAATCATTTCGCTGTCGTTGTCTACAGAAGTCAGTTCATAGCCCTCTTCTGCCAATGCCGCCGAATACCCTCCGGATCCACAGGCAACATCCAGAATTCTCTTGGGTGGAGCTCCCGCACTTTCTATAATAAACTTCAGCTGTTCCGTTCCAACCGGAAAAATATAATCATAATACTTGCTGATTTGTTCATAAAACGCCATAGGCTCTCTCCTTACCGGTCTTATTCCGGCAGTACCGCGATTATTTCAATCTCAACACCGACATCTTTAGGGAGTCTGGCCACTTCAACACAGGATCTCGCCGGGCATGGCGAAGTAAAGTATTCCCCATAAATCTTGTTGATGGCCGCAAAATCATTCATATCCTTGATGAAGACTGTCGCTTTGACAACCTGACTAAAATCTGTGCCTGCAGCGCTTAATACAGCTCCGATATTCTCCAACACCTGTTTTGTCTGTGCTTCAATGCCGCCTGTAACGACTTCTCCAGTTGCCGGATTGATGGGAATCTGACCCGATGTAAAGATCAGGTTTCCCAGCTTCACCGCTTGGGAATAGGGTCCAATGGCAGCCGGTGCCTTGTCGGTAGAAATGATTTCCTTTTTCATAGAATATTATCCTCCTCGTATCAATAATTTTTTATAACTCACCCCTACCCCTCTCTTTTCAAAAGAGGGGAATTGAACCTCAAAAAATAAGTTCAATCTTTCTTGATACTTCTTTAATTATGTATTAGCAATTTAGATGTATAAAAATTTTCTTCTCACATTTTGTTCAATATTAAGCATGAAAATTAATTAGCTTTTTCCGCTTTAATCAGCTTAACCTTTACCATGATAATCCATTATCACGTCTACCATAGCGCTCTCCCCCTCTCTTGAAAAGAGAGCGGGGCCGGGGGGTGAGTTTTCACATTGTAAAACTTTTCTCCTTAACTCATCCTACTATAGTATACCCAAAGCAGCCGGACAAGAAAACAAAAAAAACCGCACAACCGGAAAGGTTATACGGATCAAGTTATAGTATGTAGAATCAGTTGTTTTTTTTCGCCCATTCTGCTGCTTTTTTTACTGTTGCCTGATGGTTGCGATCCACCCTGTTGCTGCCGTGAGTCTTACTTCCAAGGAAGTGAATATCGAAATGCCCGCTCATAGCATTATTTTTTACTGCATCCAAATTTGCTCCACGCCCATATCCTGCGCTTCTTGAAGATACCAAGATGTTCTTCGGCTTGCTCTCTACCCCTGCATGGGGCATCCCCGCCATTGAAGCAGCCAGCTTTTTACCATTGACGGTTACAATCACTGCTCGTCTTCCCCAGTCCCAGCTGCCGCCGTAGATTTTTTTCATGACGGCAGTATCCTTCGATGTCAGGGGCTCACAATCAGCATGGTTATAGCCATAGGTTCTTTTCGCCTTAAAGCTTAAGCCGGTAGCAATATCATATACAGTAGCGACGGATCCGTTGGCAAAGACCTTGTTGGCCCCGCCGAACCATGAAGTCAGATATCCCTTATAATTGGAATCTGCTGTAGAAGTGGTGCTCTGTTTCTTTCCGAGAAGCTTGTTGATCTGTGCCAGGGTACTGTTCCCAGCCATACCATCCTGCTTCAGTCCATAGCGTGCCTGCAGTTTTTTTACTGCTTTTTCGGTAGCATCTCCGTAATACCCTGTTGGTTCAGCATCCAGAAAACCCAACTTTTTCAAATCTTTCTGCAGGGTCGTAACCGAACTTCCTTTCATACCTTCCTTCAAGCCGGCTGCCGAAACAGAATTAAAAGAAAAGCAGAAAACCAGAACCGAAACCAATGCTGCCGCAAATGTGCCTTTTCCTTTTTGCAAATTCAATTCTCCTCTCCTTTTGGACAAGACCTGACAAGATCAATTCAAATTGGATACAGTCTCCAGTGAATATAGTTAAAAACACCCTGAAAACTTATTAGATTTGAAATATCTTCAGCCCTTGATCACTCGCCTACGAGGTTAGTTGACGGGTTAGGTAGAGAGTTACCCTCCCGGTGAGCACCGGAATTTACCCCAAGAATAGTTCCCCCGTTTTTCCATTTTTCGACTTGGAAAATTCAGCATCATTATTGTACCATTTTATGTAGACTAAACCAATGCAAAATATGTGGTTCAAAATGTAAACCTATGTTTACAGAATTTGAGTGAATAGCAAACTTCAACTTTCAGAAAATAAGATTATAAAGAGCGAAGTGTCAAATCAAATCTCCCTTGATATCCACTTCGCAGAGTTTCATCGATAACTGCCTTGATTTATATATTGTTCGTTATCGATATAGCGATTGTTAAACAGTCAGAGGAGGTTTTTACATGTCGAAAATCCATGCAAGTTTCAGCCGGATGATTGATGCAAAAAAAGCATTGGATACCATAAAGGATAAAGGGCTGGGGAATGGCTATCTGGATGCAGTTGATGGCTTTTTCGAAGAATACTCTGAAGAAATCAACTTCGCAGGGACCCAGGCTGCCCCAAGTCTTTCCGGATTGGTGCTGAGATCCAGGGGAAATATTGTGAATATTGATAAAGCTCCCCTTGTTGCTGCGAATCCCATGGTGAGTGGAATGGGCACTTATCAAGATCTCGCCGACTCCGTGAAAGCCCGACTTACACTCACCATTGATGATGCGAATGAAAAAGAAGTCAAAGCACTGCTCCAGGAAATGGGTGGAAATACTTAAAACCCTGATGAATTATAATTTTTTCAAACTTTTTTGCAGAGATCAAAAGGATTTTTTTACTTTATATTGAATATAAACAATAATAGTAAATGAATTGCTTTTACCTTTTTTTGCCGTTCTTTTTCAGGCGTTTCGTTCCTTTACAAATTCAATTTGCAAATGGACACAAATTCAAACATCGTGAATATTTTACATGCTTCAGTGACATATATTGAAGGCGAAAAATTTACATCTTGGATATTCACGCTTCAAGATTCTTAATATTCACCGCGATAATTTATTTTTTTGAATGATTATCGCAGCTTATAGAATCATAGAGAAATATTTTCTTTGCTCCGAGAATTGAGTGCAATATCTCCAATTCAATCTTTTTATCTTCAAACCAATGAAAGGGTGGACCTTACATGAAAGCTATCATTATGGCAGGCGGCGAGGGCTCCAGGCTTCGTCCTTTAACCTGTGACCTACCAAAACCAATGGTTCCTGTCATGAATAAACCGATCATGGAACATATTATCGACTTGCTCAAGTCCCATGGTATTACGGAAATTGGCGTCACCTTAATGTACCTTCCGCAAAAAATCAAAGACTATTTCGGAAACGGCTCCAACTTTGGTGTACATCTTCATTACTTTACGGAAGATTCTCCTCTGGGTACTGCCGGAAGCGTAAAAAACGCAGAAGATTTTCTGGATGATACCTTTGTTGTTATCAGTGGAGACTCTTTAACCAATATCGATCTTTCCGCAGCGGTCGACTTTCATAAGAAAAACAGTTCAAAAGCCACCTTGGTCTTAACAAAGGTGGATGTTCCGCTTGAATACGGAGTAGTCATTACCGACCAGACCGGTGCAATCACCGGTTTTTTGGAAAAGCCCAGCTGGGGCGAAGTTTTCAGCGATACGGTCAATACCGGCACCTATATTCTTGAGCCTGAGGTTCTAAGGTATTTTGAAAAGGGTACAAAATATGACTTCAGTCAGGATCTCTTCCCCCTGATGCTTTCAAAGAATGACCCCATGTTTGGGTATATCTCTTCCGACTATTGGTGCGATATTGGGGATCTCGAAGCCTATCTCCAAGCGCACTATGATGTTTTTGACGGGAAAATCACTATTAAAATGGACGCAATCCAGGTCAAGAAGGGGGTTTGGGTAGGAATTGGAACAACAGTAGAGCCCAATGCCCGCATTCACACCCCTTGCTTCATCGGAGGAAACTGTCACATCGGCAATGGTACTGTCATTGACAGTTATTGTGTCCTTGGAAGCAACAACGTCATAGAGGATGATGTCTCTATCAAGCGCAGCGTCCTATGGGAGAATAACTTTATTGAATATGGTTCGGAAATACGCGGCTCCATCCTATGTAACAAGGTACATTTCAAGCATTACGTCTCCGTTTTCGAAAATGCAATCGTCGGAGACAACTGTCTTATCAATGAAAGGGCCATTGTCAAGCCAAACATCCGGATCTGGCCTCAAAAAATCATCGATCCCCTTGCCATCGTAGATAGGAATATCATTTGGGGTTCAAGGCATACCAAAACAATTTTTGGGGAACACGGACTATCCGGAATTATTAACGTAGACATTACGCCGGAATTTGCCACCAGGCTTGGTGCTGCTTACGGCTCAGTATATAGGAAGGGTTCCCGGGTAGTGGTCAGCTCCACCACCTCGAATTCAGCAAGAATGTTCAAGCACGCTTTCGTTTCCGGAATTCTTTCAGTGGGTGTAGAGGTTTTCAATCTCAGCAGTCTGCTAACCCCGATCTCCCGGCATGCCATCAATTACCTTTCTGTAGAGGGAGGCATACATATCAAGCTGTCCGGAGACAACCCGGATAAAATCTGCGTGGACTTTATGGACTCCAAGGGGGCAAGTATCAGCAGAGTTATGGAAAGGAAAATTGAGAACGCTTTTTTCCGGGAGGATTTCAAGCGCTGCTCCGGTGATGAAATCAGCCGCCTGAACAACATTACTGATTTTAAAAATTATTATGCCCGTGCGATTCTGCATGACATCGATATCAAGTCCATCAAGGAACATGCACCAAAGATTTGTCTGATTTCCTCTTCGGACTTTGTGGTCTCACTGATGACACCAATGCTGACAGAGGTTGGCTGTGAAGTCGTCAGTATGCTTTTCCCAAACGCAGACAACCACGAGGTCATCCTGGAAGAAATCAAACGCCATAAAGCTGATTTTGCTGCATTCATTGACAGTAACGGAGAGCAATTGATTTTGTTTGATCCATGCGGGAATGTCATCAAGGATGACTTGTTTCTGCTGTTGACCTCCCTCATTCTGTTCAAAAGTTCCAACGATGCAAAAGTCGTCGTTCCCATTACCGCACCGGCAGTTTTGGAAACTTTGGCGGATAAATACGGAGGAAAGGTTGTCCGGACCAAAACTTCTCCTCAGGCTGTCATGGAACAAATGCTCAATCATAACCTGTTTAGAAACCGTGAAAACATGAGACAATTCATGTTGAATTTCGACGCTCTCGCCGGACTCATCAAGATCATTGAGTTCATGTGCGCTCATGATACCCGTCTGGAGGAGCTTTTCAAGGAAATACCGGAATTCTATGTCAGCAAAAAGAAGATCTTTTGCCCCTGGGAGCTTAAAGGAAAGGTGATGAGAACCCTGATCACCGAGAAATGTGAAGAAAAAGTAGAGCTTCTGGACGGTGTCAAGTTCATCAGCCGGAATGGCTGGGCATTAGTACTCCCGGATGCAGACAAACCGCTTTGCAGGGTCTATTCCGAAGGAGAATCTCCAGAAGATGCAGAACTAATTTCAGATAAATACACAGAAAAAATCAAAGCCATCATTGATGCCGGATGAATCTCCAAAATCACGCTCCAAGGACAAATTGAATTTTTTTGATATTACAGGCAGCAAAATGAAGTGCGATTACAAAGCTTTATCCCATACAATACCGATGATTAACTTTTCAGTTTAATGAGTATATAATCATGATATAATAATGGATGATCGCATTATTCACCAGAAGGTTGAAGCAAGTAAAAGGAGTTTACTCCTTCTCAATTATGCTTCATCATAGGAGAAAGATAACCGGAATGAGAGAAGTAACAATTGACAGCAAAGCAGAAGGCAAAAAGATTGACAGGGTGATCCGGGACTTATTCCCTAACATGCCCGCCAGCGCTATGCATAAAGCTTTCAGAAAAAAAGACATTAAGGTCAATGGAATCAGGGTCAAGGATGATCATGTTGTCCAGGATGGAGATAAAGTTGAAATTTATATCATCGATGAGATTCTCGATGGAGTTCCCAAGGAAGGCGAAGCCAAACTCAACCGGGGTTTTACAGTTGTTTATGAAGATCAGAATCTGATGATCGTAAATAAAGAACAAGGAATCCCTGTTCATCCTGACCGCGAACAGACGAACAATACCTTGATTGATTACATTAAAGCCTACCTTCAGGAAAAAGGAGAATATAACCCAAAAGATCCTTCTTCTTTTCCTCCATCGCTCTGCCACAGGCTGGACAGAAATACAGGCGGGTTGCTGATCATAGCAAAAAACAGTCCCAGCCTGGAGACCCTGCTGGAGAAAATCAAACTAAAAGAAATAAAAAAGTTTTACCTTTGTAAAGTTACCGGAAAAATGCCAAAAAAGCAGGAAGAGTTAAAGGCCTATCTGGAAAAGGATGAAAAGAAAAGCAGGGTTTTTATCAGCGACAAACCTTCAAGGAATTCGCAGGAAATCATTACACGGTACCGGGTACTATCTTATGATAACGATATTAGCAGTCTGGAAGTAGAACTTATCACCGGTAGAACACATCAGATCAGAGCTCACCTTGCGCATATCGGGCACCCGATCGTAGGAGATGGAAAATACGGGCTCAATTCGGTAAACCGGGCGCTAAAAGCCAAATATCAAGCATTATGGGCATACAAACTGGTTTTTGACATAAAGAATGCCGGCCACTTGAATTACTTGAGAGGCCGAAGCTTCGAAGTATCTCCGGAGTTTAAAGCTTAAAAGACAAAATTAAAGGCGTTGGATCACCAACGCCTTTAGCATTTTATTCCTATCTTCCAATGAACATCTGAACCAGCATCTTTCCATACGTAGGACTTGGTACGATGCCTAATCCCGTATAGTTAAAGCTTCCGTTCAGAATATTCTTTCTGTGTCCTTCCGAGTTCATCCACGCCTTTACTGCACCTTCCAGTGTCTGATTCCCTGCAAGGTTTTCTCCGGCTGTCTTAAAGGTTACTCCAAACTGCTTCATCATATCAAATGGTGAGCCATAAGTTGGAGACTGATGGGAGAAGTAGTTATTGTCCACCATGTCCTTTGCCTTTAGTCTGGCAACCTTCATCAGTTCCATATCAAATGCCAGAGGTCCGATGCCCGCATTAGCCCGTTCCTTGTTGATAAGATTCAACAGGGTCTGTTCCTCCTGCGATACTCCTGCCGGAGGTGTTGTTGGAGCCGGCGTTGGCTTTGGAGTCGTTGGTTTTGGTGTAGGCGCCGGTGTCGGTGTTGGCTTTGGTGTCGGTGTTGGTGTTGGTGTTGTTGTCTTTGGGGCAGCTGCAGACTTCAGATATCTTGCATCTGCTGCTCCTACACAGCCCTTCGTCGGTTCATAAACGGCATACCAGTTACCTAACTTTCCAAATACCTTGACTGTCTGATTCTTCTTAAGTACACATACAACAGGATATTTTACTGACGGCCCCTGCCTAACGTTCAGAGTGTCCGCAGTCACTGTTGCATTCACATAATTAACCCTTTGAAAAAGGGGTGCTGCCGATGCGTTCATGTTATCAATTCCTGTAATTCCGATAAGTCCTGAACACACAATGGACAGTACGACTAGAAGAATTACTTTTCTTTTCATAAAATCCCTCCAAGTGTATGGAATATAAAAATTCGCAAGTCTAGGAATAGTATTAACAGATTTGTCAGAATTATTTCAAAAATGTCCAAGAAAAAACAAAAAACTTCGTGATGGGGATTTCCCATCACGAAGTTTTGTTGTTCTATGTTTCTATTCTATATCTTATTTACCTAAAGCAGAATAAACCTCTTTTTTAGCCTGAGCAATTGCTTCCTCTACCGTAAACTCTTTGACCTCTCCTGCTTTTCTGAGTTTGTACTCCACAATTCCCTCTCCAGCTTTCTTACCGACAGTGATCCTAACTGGAATTCCTATCAGGTCCATATCCTTGAACTTGACGCCGGGTCTTTCGTTTCTGTCATCCAGAATAACTTCGACTCCGGAAGCTTGAAGCTCTGAATAGATCTTCTCCGCAATTTCCATCTGAAGGCTGTCTGTTGTATTGACCGGAACGACGGTTACATGATAAGGAGCCACCGACATCGGCCAGATGATGCCGTTATCATCGTTGTTCTGCTCGATGACTGCCGCCATCGTTCTATTGACACCGATTCCATAACAGCCCATCACCATTGGGTTTTCCTTGCCATTTTCATCAAGATACACACAGTTTAATGCATCACTGTACTTTGTACCCAATTTGAAAATATGTCCTACTTCTATACCGTGGGCTACTTTGACAGGAGCACCGCACTTGGGACATGGATCTCCTTCAACAATGTTGCGAAGGTCAATGACTGCCGATGCTTTAAAATCCCTGTTAATATTCACATTTTTGAGATGGTACCCCGTTTCATTGGCACCTACAACAAAATTCTTCATTTCCGCAACTTCTAAGTCTGCAACCAGTTCAACCTTGAGGCCAACAGGACCTGCAAAACCTACTGCTGCGCCAGTAATGCTGCTTACTGTTTCAGCATCTGCCATCTCAAGCTCTATACAGCCCAAATGGTTTTGAAGCTTTGTCTCATTCAGCTCCCTGTCCCCTCTTACCATCGCGGCTACTATCTTTCCATCCGCTTTGTAGATCAATGTTTTTGCGAATTCCTTGGAAGAACACTTGAAGAAGTTCATCAGTTCTTCGATGGTTCTTACATCCGGTGTAGCTACCTTTTCCACAGGCATTTCTGCTGAGCAGCAATCATCCTTGTGGGAATGATCCGGTACGCACTGTGCTTTTTCATCATTTGCTGCATAGCCGCAAGCCTCACAGAATGCGATCACAGCCTCACCAATTTCGGATTTTACCATGAATTCCTGGGAACCGGAGCCACCCATTGCTCCTGTATCCGCATCAACTACAATGTAATCCAAACCGCATCTGTCAAAAGATCTGCAGTATGCTTCATACATTTTCTTGTAGGAGATGTCCAATCCTGCTTCATCCCTATCGAAGCTATACGCATCTTTCATTACAAATTCACGGGATCTCATGACTCCAAATCTGGGTCTTCTTTCATCCCTGTACTTGGTTTGTATCTGGTAAAGCGTCATAGGAAGAGATCTATAAGATCTGGTTTCGTTTCTCACCGTTTCAGTAAAAATTTCTTCATGGGTTGGGCCAAGGCAGAAATCCCTGTTATGACGGTCCTTCAGTCTGAACATTTCCGGTCCGAATACGTCCCAACGGCCGGAAGCTTGATAGACTTCTGCAGGAAGAAGGGCCGACATGATCAGTTCCTGGGCGCCGGCTCTATCCATTTCCTCTCTGATGATCTGTTCAACCTTTCGGAAGGTTCTATACCCCAACGGTAAAAAAGAATATATTCCTGATGCAAGCTTTCTCATCAGGCCAGCCCTCAGCATCAGCTTATGACTTGCAATTTCAGCTTCTGCTGGAACCTCTCTCAATGTAGGAATAAACATCTGTGAAACGCGCATAATTCATTACCTCCAAATAATGATATATTAAAAATAAAATAAAAACGCCCCTTAAGAATCTTAAGGGACGGACATATACCGCGGTACCACCCAAATTGGTGCAAACCCAACTCAACCAGTCTCTAACGGAACTGTTCCGGCAGTTTCATCAACTGCATCTCAAGGGTGGGACAAAAAGTTAAGTCTAGAGGCCTTTCACCAATTGGCCTCAGTCTCTGAAAACATCGCTTTTCTTAGCCCTGTCATCGAATAATTCGCTTCTTCGTCATCAAAACAAAATAATAGTTTTTGTTTCAATTATGTACAATACTAATACTATAATATACATGATAATCACTGTCAATATACTAGTAGTTTTATCTCAACCATGTCGAAAGCGCATTTCAAGCTAATATAGCATCAGTTATTAAGTATTTAATCTCTCTCGCATTCCTCCCTGCAAGCAGTAAAAGACATCCTATCATCATTTCCCAAATAGGATATTTCTTGCAAATTCAGCTTATCCTAAGGTATAATTTTCATATTCAATCGGCAAAACAAGTCAAAATCTATTGAAAAGAGTTGATTTCAATGAAAGTTGGTATCGGGCAGGACAGTCATAAATTTGACTTTAAAGATAAAGTAAAAAAGTTGGTACTCGGGGGTGTCGTTTTTGAAGGCCATGCGCCTTTGGATGGCAACAGCGATGCCGATGTGGTTCTTCATTCCATCACCAATGCCATTTCAGGCGTGACCTGCGTAAATATTCTGGGAAGCATCAGCGATGAAATGTGTCTTAAAAAAGGAATTAAGGACAGCAGGGAGTATTTGAAGGAAGCACTGAAGTACATGGATGATCAAAGCAAAATCGTTCATGTATCTATCTCTATTGAGTGTTCCACTCCTAAGATCACTCCGAAGATTCCTGCGATGAGGACCAGCATCTCACAGCTTCTTGGCGTTCCTGAAAACTGCATCGGAATTACTGCCACCACTGGAGAAGGTCTAACTGCTTTTGGCCAGGGGAAAGGTATTCAAGCTTTTAGCTGCATTACAGTGATATAGTTAGCTAAATGATATGAATTGCAATGATTCTCTCTGTATTGTTTTTTAGGCTGCTTATCACTAAAGCAGCTTTTATTTTTCCTTTTCTTTTTCAAGGAGTGCTTCGTACTCAATCAGCATCTCATCCAGCAATGTACTTACGGTAAGAATTTCCGGGTCTACAAAAGTCTTTCTGTCCGATATCATCTGCTGCAGTTGTTCGCGAAGCGACTGTATATCATTTTTTAGCTTTTCCTTATTCTCCATGCATCAGGCTCCTTCTTGCATTTCAGGTGGTATCCGGATCTGCTGAACCGTAAGATGGTCCCATCCCATGTGTTTTTAGCAACCAGCCACCAAAACAAATATTGATCCAATTCAAATTCTTCAGCCATTACCCTTTTTGCCGATCTATGATCGCCTCAGCAAGTGTCAGGTCTTCCTGGGTTGTAATTTTTATATTGAAATAATCCCCCATCACAAGTTTTACCCGGACACCGATGTTTTCCGCCAATACAGCATCGTCGGTCCCGACAAATCCGTTTTCCCGAGCTATTTCATGTGCCTTCAGGATTGTATCATATTTAAAAGTCTGAGGTGTTTGAATGGACCACAATTTGGTTCTTTCAAGGGTACTTTCAATGAATTGTTCACTATCGGCAGCCTTGATGGTATCCTTTACAGGAACAGCCACACAAGCTGCGCCATACTCCGCGGCAACCTTGATACTTGCCCCGATGCAATCTTCCGTAACAAACGGCCTTGCGCCGTCATGAATCAGTACAATCCCTGCGTTTTTGCTTACCTCCTGAAGCCCGTTGAAGACGGACTGCTGTCTTTCCTTTCCACCGGCTGTAATGCATTTAACCTTTTTGATTTCGTATCCTTCTACGATCTCTTGCTTACAATATAGAATATCCGCCTCATTTACTACAAGGACGATCTCATCCACAAGCCGATGCCGGGCGAAGACACTCAAGGTTCTGGCAAGAATAGGAATATCCCGTACTTCAACATATTGCTTGTTGATATCCATATTCATCCGGGTCCCTTTTCCTGCCGCCACAATAATTGCACTTACAAACTGCTTTTGATCCTTTTTCATAATCCCTCTGTTCCTTGTCAATCTTCTATCCTACAAAAATAACCGCATATTATGCGGCTATTCAAGTGTCATCAATCCACTATTTTATTTCAATTAAATTACTTTTTCAATCCTTCCTTTGGGTTTTGCAAAAATCATTCTTCCGGCGGCTGTCTGAAGCACACTGGTAACTGTCACACTTACCGTCTCTCCCATGTGCCTTCTTCCGCCTTCCACAACGATCATAGTACCATCCTCGAGATAACCGATCCCCTGGCCGTTTTCTTTTCCATCTTTGATCACCTGGATGGTCATCTCTTCGCCCGGCAAAGCAATAGGCTTCACAGCGTTAGCCAGTTCATTGATGTTCAGAACCGACACACCGCTGATATTGGCTACTTTATTCAAATTGTAATCGATGGTTACAATCTTGCATCCGAATTTTTGTGCAGCTTTCAGCAGCTTGTCATCCACCTCGGCACCGCTGTCCACTTCAATGGATTCTACACGAACAGGGTAGTTGAGCTCTTTTTGGAGCATATTGACGATATCCAGGCCTCTTCTGCCTTTATTCCTTTTTAATGCATCGGAAGAATCTGCAATATGTCTCAGTTCTTCCAAAACAAACTCGGGAATGACCAATTCCCCTTCAATAAATCCCGTCCTGCATATGTCTACAATTCTTCCGTCAATAATCACACTGGTATCCAGGAGCTTTGGACCTGAAGTATTTTTTCCTGCCGAATTTCCCCGATTGTTTTTAAAAGAGTCCATGAGATGTTCGTTTTTCTTTCCCGTAGAGATTGCAATTCCCAAGCAGGCAAACAGAATATTGGAAATAATCGATAAAGGCAGGCCGATGATTTCGAGTCTGCTAATGGGGATTGCCAGAAGGTTGGCAACAATTAAGCCTGCAATCAATCCAACTACGCTGATGGCAAGCTCATACAGCGTCATGCTCTGGATCCTGTTTTCAAACTTGTCCAATGCATTGAGCACCGCCGTGATAAACTTGTTTGCAGTGAAATAAAAAGCTGCTCCTACAATCAGGGCGACTGATATATACGAGAACAGCTTCATGTTTTGAGTCACACTCAATTCCTGAGATAAAAAAAAGGTCCTTGTTAATGTGTACCCTGTAAATGCACCGACAATAGAGAAAAAAAGCTTAATAACTTTATTCAGCACAACCTTACTCCCCTAAATGTACTTTTTACCGCAACCAGTACGATGATTACAACCCCAGGTGATTATTGATCAGTCCTTCAATTTCCAATTGCTTCATGTTCTTGGCCAGCACCAGTTCGCTGATCAGGATCTGCTTTGCACTGTTCAACATTTTCCGTTCACCTGTGGATAGCCCCTTTTCCCGCTCTCTAATCATCAGGGATCTTACGACATCCGCAACTTCAAATATATTTCCGCTTTTAATTTTAATCATGTTTTCGCGGTAACGTTTATTCCAATTCGTGCTAATACCCAACTTCTGGTCTGAAAGTATTTCAAACACTTTTTCAACATCCGAAGGAGTGATCACGTCTCTTATTCCAATACCGTTAATGTTATGGGTGGGAATCATGACTTTCATATCGCCGATCGGCATTTTCATGACATAGTAGCTTTGCTTTTGACCCAGAATTTCCTTTTCTTCAATGGACTCTATAACGCCTGCCCCGTGCATAGGATATACTATTTTATCTCCAATACTATACATAAAAAAACTCTCCCATCATTAAACCAGTAATGAATTTGGCAGCTAATAATTTTAAACTCAACCCGAAAGGCTTGTCCTTAGTTTGGTTATTCGTTATCTGCTGTAAGAAAAATTCTTAAAGAGAATTACTGGGTGTGGAGAATCAATAGTTGTTCTCATCTAAAACTTCCGCATTCATTACTCTAGCCCAGAACTTCTTCATCGGACATTATCAACAGTCAAAAGCTAAACCATTTCTATTCCCTCCGATGTAAATGCTTTTCAAAGACATAGTTTCAAAATATTTACTGAATTAAGTATACTACAAAGCATTTTGAAAGTCAAAACTAATCATTCTAGCATTGGATTGCACATTATGTCAACATGCATTTTTTTCAAGTCTATACTAAGTATCACCTATCCCGTAAAAACAATACATAGACCGCAGCTTTCAGCCCTTTCAAAACCCTGATGGACTTAAATTATTTCCCAACTATTTCCTTACATCTTCGAACTAGCCCTCAAGCATGCGCTCCAGTTCCTTTATTCCGAATTTATCCGTAAATACCCCCATTTGCGTGAAATCAATACAATCGTAGATAAAAAGCTCAAACAAATCAAACTTTTCCTGATCGAGTATCTGTCCGTTGAAAATATCCTCCATCACCTTCTGGCCGTCGGTATTTTCCTTGCAGATATAATACATGATCCCATGATTGGGTATGATGGATTGAAACGCAGGGTCCCTCCATGTATTTTCATTGACATGCGTGATGATCTCATAGGATTCCTTGGGAGCTCCACCCATTGAAAAAAGCTTCGCCAGAATGGAAGCACTTTCTTTGGAAGGCACCTTCCTGCTCCTGAAATTCAATCCCAGTTCTTTCACACCCTGCAGAAAGTCTACAGCGCATTTTTCTCTTTTATTAATATCAAGGCTGAGCAGTGAACTTTTTAATTCGACAAGTACATCTCTTTCTCCCTTTAGCCTGGAAAGGATTTCAAAGCTTCTGCTCCGGTGTGCCTGCTTGTTTCCTTTTCCTGAGTAAGAAATATAGTAACGGGCAGCATCGACTCCGTCTGCAACTTTATTCTCATTTATTTTTACGTGATCCATCAACATTTTCTCCTCTTCCACTTATGATTGCTCTTCTATTCATACATTCCATCTTGATTATACCCTATTTGCTTTTGGGGTACAACTCCATGGAAATTGCCGTAAGACGCAAAAAGCAGGAATCTCAAAAAGAGTTTCCTGCTCCCTAAAGCTGCCTTTTTTATTCCGCAAATCCGTTGGGATGGTTCACATGCCAGTTCCATGCAGTTTCAATGATTTTGCAGAGCTCATCATACTTTGGTTTCCATCCGAGTTCCTTCATTGCCTTTTCTGAGGAAGCGACAAGCGTTGCCGGGTCTCCGGGTCTCCTCGGCGCATCGACTGCCTTAATTGTTCTTCCAGTAACCTGTCTTGCAATTTCTACAACTTCCTTGTTTGAGAAGCCTTTTCCGTTTCCAAGGTTGAATACGTTGCTTGAGCCCTGCTTCCTCAAGTTTTCCAAAGCAAGAATATGCGCCTGTGCCAGATCGGTTACATGGATATAATCCCGGACACAGCTTCCATCCCTGGTTTCATAGTCATTTCCAAACAATTTGATTTCCTCTCTCTTTCCCAGTGCGACCTGAAGCACAATGGGAATCAAATGGGTTTCAGGAGAATGGGCTTCCCCGATTTTCCCGCTGACATGAGCGCCTGCAGCATTGAAATACCTTAGTGCGATATGTTTTAAGCCATAAGCATTGTCCGCCCACTTCAGAGCCTTTTCAACCGCAAGTTTGGTTTCTCCATACGGATTAATCGGTACTGTACGGTCACTTTCCTTGATCGGTATGTTTTCCGGCTCCCCATAAGTAGCAGCAGTTGAAGAGAATACGATTTTCTTGATGCCAGCCTCGTTCATTGCAGTTAATAGGTTCAATGTAGCAATTACATTATTGTTGTAATGCTTTAAAGGATTGATTACGCTTTCTCCCGCCTCTATATATGCTGCAAAATGGATCACCGATTCGATATCATTTTCCTTGAAGAACTTGTTTAAAAATTCCTTATCTCTCAAGTCCCCTACCACCAGCTTTGCCCCGATGGTCTGAGCCGCCTGCAAATGGCCATTTTCAAGGTTGTCTATGATGACGACCTTTTCTCCCCGGTCCATCAATTCCGCCACAGTATGGCTGCCGATATATCCTGCTCCGCCTGTAACCAAAACTGCCATTTGAATTCCCTCCTTCTATCGGGAAATGAATTTCAATGTTGATTGGTACCTTTTATCCATCTGCTTTTCTCCAAATGCAGTACCCCACTTTTATACATTTCCCATTGTGAATGTTTATAATGTTTTCTTAAATTTTCCATAACCCTTTATATTGTCCATTGTCAGACCCGAGTTGTCAATTGTTTTTAAATAATTTCCCTAGATCCTTCCCCGATATCACAAACATAGAACTCTGGAGTGAGGCCTGTCTTTTGGGAATATTTTTCTCCGACTATTTTTATGAAGTCTTCCACGTTTGCTTCTTTAACAATGTTTACCGTACAGCCTCCAAAGCCTGCGCCTGTCATTCTTGCCCCGATACACCCTTCGACTTTAAGGGCTTCTTCCACCATAGTGTCCAGTTCAAACCCGGTAACTTCATACAGATCACGGATGGATGCATGCGCTTCCTTCAGCAGGACAGCAAAAGTCTTTAAATCATTGCTTTGTAATGCATCAAAAGACTTCAGGACTCTGGCATTCTCATAGACAACATGCTCTACCCGTTTTCGGATGATCGGATCGATGATTTTTTCCTTGTATTTCTCAAACTCTTCAATGGTCACATCACAAAGATGAACCTTTTCAGGCAGGAATTGTTTTAGGATTGCAAGTCCCTCGCTGGTTTCACTAACGCGTTCATTATACTTTGACTCTCCGAGTCCGCGCTTTTTCTTGGTATTGGCCAGAACAATCCTGTATCCGTCCAGCTTCAACGGGGTGTACTTATAGTTTAAAGTACCGCAATCCAGCAGCATGGCTTGGTCTTTTCTTCCCATTGCTGATGCGAACTGATCCATGATTCCGCATTTTACGCCGATAAAGTTGTGCTCCGCCCTCTGGCTGATCACGGCCAGCTGAACATTATCGATCGGAATACTGATTTTGTGTTCCTCATTGCCAAGCGTTACAAGGGTGATAGCCGTCGCCAGCTGAATAGCTGCCGAAGAGGATAGGCCCGAGCCTAAAGGAACAGTATCGTGGAAAAGCATATCAACGCCCGTCAGCTTGTATCCTGCTTTTTGAAGTTCATCCGCTACGCCCAGTTGGTAATTTCCCCACTTCAGGCTTTTTCCGTCTTCAAGATGATCCAGGGAAGCAGCCACCCGGTCCGGCAGGTCTGTCGCCGCAAGCCGTATTGTCCTGTCAGTGCGTTTTCTTGCGATGACAGTCGAATCCAGTGTGATTGCAGCCGGGAACACATAGCCGCCACAATAATCGATGTGCTCTCCGATTAGGTTAACCCTTCCCGGTGAAGCAAAAACCCTCAGGTCTGCTTCCTCTCCGCCATAGATTTCAATGAACTTTTTCTTTAATCCGGCAATTTTTTCACTCATTTCCCTACCTCCATTCAAGCATCTTTCTTACATCCCATAGATACCAAAAATCTATCAAAAGCCTTTTGGCCCGGCTCATTCTGTTTGAAGACCCCTGTGTGTTCCAGGCAGGTCTTGAATTTCTTACCGATTTCCTTTTGGATTATTTCATCTGCATGTTCCTCTGCCAGTGATAATCCATAGGTCTCCGCCAATTCTTTAATCCAGTCCAAGTGTTTATATAATTCATGCTCTTTTTGATTAATACTGTCAATACGCATTTTCCCACACAGGATTTCTTTGATTTCACGGATCTCATTCTGCAGCCTGCCGGGAAGAATCGCAAGCCCCATCACTTCAATCAAGCCGATATTCTCTTTTTTAATATGGTGGATTTCCCTATGAGGGTGGAATATCCCATCCGGATGTTCCTCAGAGGTCCTATTGTTCCGCAGAACAAGATCCATTTCATATTTTCCTTCAGGATTCATCCTTGCAATCGGCGTGATGGTATTGTGGGGGATTTTTTCGTTTCCATTCTCTGTGTGCGCCAGGATCTCCGCTTCAGCATCACTATATCCACGCCATTGATTTAAAATGTAATCGGAAAATTCAATCAGTTCTTCAATGGAATCTGAAGCTGCTCTAATAACCGACAGCGGCCACTTTAGCGTTCCGATGGAGATGTTCTTGAAGCCGGAATGTTTATAGCCGCTGATAATACCAGCCTTATGCATGGGGAACGTATAATTGCCCCCCTGGAAGTGATTGTGGCTTAGGATGGATCCTCCTACAATCGGCAAATCCGCATTGGACCCGCAAATATAGTGAGGAAACTGCCTCACGAAATCCAAAAGCCATTCGAAGCTCTTTCTTGAAATCACCATGGGCACATGGTGCTCACTGAAAACAATACAGTGCTCATTATAATAAACGTAGGGTGAATATTGCAAATACCACTGCTCCCCGCAAAGGGTAATGGGGATGATCCTTAAGGTCTGCCTTGCAGGAAAATTGATGCGCCCTGCATACCCAATGTTCTCCATGCAAAGCAGGCACTTGGGATAATTGCTTTGAGGCTGAAGTCTTTCCAAAGCAATGGCTTTGGGATCCTTCTCCGGTTTTGAAAGGTTGATGGTAATCTCAAGGTCGCCATATTCAGTTTCGGCATTCCACAGGATGTTTTTTCGAATCTGTGCCATGCGGATATAATTGGATACGATGGAAAGGTTATAAAAATAATCGGTAGCTTTTTGAACGGATTCTTTTTCTGCCAAATCATAAAAGGTTCGGATGATTTCTGATTCCCGGGGCATCAGCATTCCCATAACCCTGGTATCAAACAGTTCCCGGTAGGCATAAACTTCTTTATCAAAAAGTCCTGCTTCTGCAGCGTAATCTACCAGATTGTTTAAAATTTCGAAAGGAATCTCCAGATCCTCTTCCGGAACATTGCCATTGTACGGCTCTTTCAATTGAAACAGATCCAGAAGCTGGTTTCGAGCAATGATTGCATCCCATCTTCCGATAAGTCCGTGCTTTTCTCCGAATTGCAGCAATCTTTCGATCTCAAGTCCGGCGTTGATCATGATTCTCTCCTCCCGTCCACGTCTCGACAGCAACCCATCCTATTCTGATACTTTTTTACCGTCGATATTCTAATGGTATTCTCTTTGGTCCTAAAACATTTTGCTCATTCAAAAAGTACCTAATTCAGTCTTCCTGATGTTTTGACAATTCTTATATCCCATGTCTATAATAGTATTATAGAATAACTAATCGGTATTATCTCCTACTGATTTTCTATTTTCTGATACTATTTTCAGATTTTCGAGGTGAGATTATGTCGAAAGTATATAAATATAAAAGCCTGCCCTCGGATTTTCCCTTCAGTATCAAGTTCGCCGATATGGAACCCTATTACTGCATGGATCAAACCTTCCACTGGCACAATTATCTTGAGATTTCCTATGTTAAACAGGGCAAAGGCAGATATTATATCGAGAACAAGACCTATGATATTGAAGAAGGAGATATCATCGTCATCAACAATATTGAACCGCACTATATGGAAGTGCTTCCGCCTCATCACATGCTCCAGCCCGTCATCATGTTCGACCCCAAACTGGTCTGGTCGGAAGAAGGACAGTTGTTTGACTCCCAGTACTTGAAGCCGTTCTTTAACCGAAGCTCCAATTTCAGTAATAAGATTGACAGCCGGACGGACATCGGAAAAAAGATCTTCAGGCTCCTTATAGAGATCGAGGAAGAATATACCCGTGAACCAGTAGGATATAAGCTGATGATCAAAGCAAAACTGCTTCACATCATCACCTATCTGATCCGGCATTTTCAGGACAGCGACAAGCAGCTGGAAAGCATCACTGAAAAAAGCCGCAAGTTAAAAAAGCTGGAAGCAGTTTTTGAACACATTCATCAGAATTTTGCATCAAAAATTACTTTAGAAGAACTGGCTTCCAAAGCTTATATGTCTTCGAACTACTTTTGCAGCTTTTTCAAGGACTCAACCGGCTTGACCCCCATTGAATACATCAATAAAATCAGGGTCTCAAAAGCGCTGGAATTTTTGAAGTCCACCAGCCGCGGAATCTTTGAAATCTCTCTTGAATGCGGCTTTACCAACCTCGCGAATTTTAACAAGATGTTCAAGCGGTATACCGGGATGACCCCCAGTATGGTCCGAAAAATTTAATGTAAAGTTTATCCAACCCTTTTCTAATTGACAAGGAATTGATCCAACAATTATAATTAAGCTGTAGATTGAATTTCATTTTGAAATGGCTCGAAGCTTCGCAATCGAACAACAACATTTTTTTAACACAACTTGGGAGGTAAGCACGTTGAAGGATATTTTGATAGATGAATTCCAGTACACGGTTCATGAACTTCTTGTAAGAAACAAGAGTATCCTGGACTTGATTACCAAATATCAGGATTCCAATGGCAGGGCAAACCGGGCCATTGTCAAATCCGTTACGCAATGCGGTTGTATCAAGGTTCATGCGAAGAAGCAAGCCATCCCTGAAGACGGGAACTTCGAAGAAGTTCGCAGCGCCATGAAAACGCATGTTGAAGGAAAGCTGTGCGAGAACTGCAGGGATATGATAGAAAAAGACTTGGGAAGGAATTTGTTCTATCTGGCCTCCATTTGCAATACCCTTGATTTGAATCTTTATGACATCATTTTAAAGGAACATGATCGAATCAAGATG
>JAOAAU010000049.1 GCA_026418695.1 Clostridia bacterium | reverse complement strand
ATGGAGTACTGGTGGTGGAAAGACCCCGGCACAATCTGGCTGTGGGTACATTACAAACTTTTCTTGATGATTATCTTAAGGAAAACAGCCAAAGCAAGGTTGACTATATTCATGGGGAGGACGTAGTGGAGTCCCTCGGGTCCAAGGAGGGAAATATGGGCTTCTATCTCCCGCCGATGGACAAAAACGACCTTTTTAAAACCGTCATCCTGGACGGCGTATTACCCAGAAAAACCTTCTCTATGGGAGAAGCGGAAGAAAAAAGGTTTTATCTGGAATGCAGAAAGATTGTTAAAGGCTAGTCCCCAGGTACCATTTACAAATTTAACCTGCCATGATATTCTAAAGATAGAGGTAGTACCTTATACCTCTATCTTTTTCATTTACGTTTAAGTATACCGTCTATAGAATTTTTAAAGATTGTTCAATGCTATGGGGGTGAGGATCGTGAATATTTCTTTTAATTCCGCTTATAGCTGGTATTCGCCATCATCCTTTCCAACGAATTCTCCCAGTAATTCTAGTAACTTAACGAATAATAACGTTTCAAAGTCTCAGGAATACAACGATCCACAGATTCGTGCCGATAAACGTGCCGGCCGTGTTGAATGCGAGACTTGTAAAAGTCGTAAATATCAGGATGGCTCCGACGATCCCGGGGTTTCTTTTAAAGCTCCAGGTCACATAGACCCTAGTGTCTCCGGCGCTGTTGTCATGTCCCACGAGCAGGAGCATGTAAGAAACGAGCAGTCAAAGGCGGCTTCAGAGAATCGTAAAGTCGTATCCCAGAGTGTCAAGCTGGAAACCAGCGTTTGCCCTGAGTGCGGCAGGGCCTATGTTTCCGGTGGGCAAACAACAACTGTTACCAAGGGGAACAGTGAGGAGAAAAAGGATTACTTTGTGGATCAGTATAATAAAGCGATGGCGGGTCACTTTGGGAAGATTGTGGATGTGAGGTTATAGAATAAAAAGAGAAGAGCCGAATCCCCTTAATTTTTATATGGAATTCAGTTCTTTTTTTGCTAAGTATAATTAATTTAGTACTACAATCTCGATATGTATTATTTTGAGTTGATCAGAATCAGATTCTGTTCTTCACTCCACTTTACATCATAGTTCAAGGATTCGCACAGGAATCTGATGGGTGCCATTACTTTACCATCCTTCAGAATAGCTGCAGCATCCAGCTTCACATCTTTTCCGTTTGCCCTGGCCATTTTATTGTCTACCTGCATCCACAATGCATACCCTCCTGTTTCAGCATAAACAGTTTTAAATTGCTGATTCCACGTAACCTTGGCCCCAATGGCTTCAAGCACCTCACGGAATGGATATAGCATTCGCCCATTTCTTTCTACAGGATAAGTTCTGAAATTTATAACTTTCCCATTGATAACAACTGCCCTATCACCTTGGTTTTCATTACTAAAAGTAAAAGTGATCTCATTACTCCCTTGTGGACAACATACTACAAACTGATGGTTGTTATAGTATAATGGCAGCTTGACTTCTTTCCCCGCAATCAATATTTGGGAAGGTTTTTTGTTTAAACTAATATAAACATTTCGCTTGTCTGAATATTTAAGTTGAATATCCTCCGATGATCTGACACAGTTAAAGGAATTCGTACTTATTCCTGTTATAAATACTTTGTTTATATCGTCCTTACGTTCCCTAATTTCAAGCCTGTTCATCCCTGAAGGAATGATGATCCCGTCCTCACTTACACATGGCCACTCATTTCCATTTAAAATTATTTCTTTTCCCTTCGTCTCAATTTCAAATAGAAAGGCATAGGGTGATTCTGTGTGATATTCGTTCTTATAAAGCTTATGGACCTTAGCCAGTGATGCTAACGCATATTTTGCATATTGAAAATCATAGGGATAAGGAGTATTTGCAGCATATATGCAAACCTGATCAGAATACATGGATGCTTCAGAGAGCAGTCCAAGAAACTCTAAGCCCGTTTGTTTCTTCGTCGGGAAAATCGTATCCCATCTTTCGACGATATTAATATCAACAGCAATTCTACCATTTGCACTCATATTAGGTCTGTAGCTTTGGACAATATCCTTATACCTGTCAGGGCCCAAACTCCATAAAGTAAAAGGGTCTTCCACCTGAAGGGTAAAGTCATATTCCTCCTGGAGTTTCATAAAGGCTGAGGAGTCAACTCCAATATTGGTTTTCATTCTTTGGTCAATAACACTATCGATCTGTGTTAAAGTGATATCAAAGCTACTTTTTGAGTATTGATTCCTCTTGCTTTTGATAAACTCCATCAATTCCTTATTCAGTTTCAAGCAGAGTTCGGCACGGTAGTCTACAAATGTATCAAAAACAGCTTTATCCTTTTTATAAAAATATGGGCTTTCTGTATTAAACAACTCAATGGGATCTATATTATATCTTTGTTTGAAATCCTTCCTAACATATTCATTCATGGGAGTAAAAATATCACTGCGGTCAAATCCCCCGCCCGGAGACTCGAAGTACAATTCAGCCAAGTCGATACCATCCCAATCAAATCCGTCCATTATTTCGCTGATTTCCTTTTTTACAGCTTCCATACAATTCGGATTTTCAAGAGCCATAAGATATCTCCAGTCTATTTGGGCATCCTTTCCGTTTGCGGTTTTTTCTCTCCATTCAGGATGTACATCCCAAAATTCTTTACTTACCATCGGGAGTTCAAGCCAGCAATAAACAAGTATTCCGTTTGCATGACACTGGTCGATAAACTTTTTAAAAAACTCTGAACAATTCTTAAACGAATACCAGGCACTAAGGTGAACTTCATTTACCCCATACTCTCCAAGCTGGTTGGCAAGTTTTATCGGATTGTCGGCATAATGATACCCCCAATCCACATAAGTCATCAACTTATTCCTGCTTTTTTCAGGTTTCATTTTAAAAAACTCTATCATAGCTTCATGAAAGAACGGAAATCTGCTAAATCCCCACGCCCAAGGCTTATCAAAGGGAATCCCGATATAGATGAATTTTCCTTTTCCGACTGTTCCTCCTGCCAGAACAGGTTTTTGTGTAACCCTTTCTCTGCAAAAGACCTCAAGCCCCTCTTCGTCAAAATCCTCAATTGTGAGCTTATCGGGCCATCGGATATCTGCTTCCGTATGGAATTTATCCTGTATTGAGTTCACATCAAAACTGCTCCCCTGAAAACGAATCCCCAGGCCTTCAGAGATCAGTGATTTCTGTTCTGTTATCAGAAGCAATCCTTCTTTTGTTTGATCAATAATTTCTTTGCAATAGTCGCTGCCTAGCTCTCCTGTTATTTCTCCTGGAACTATCAGTAGTTTTACATCCTGTAAATCAATCTCCCTTGCGTGAGAAATATTCACCTTTTCAAGATGAATTCCGATAGACGCCAACGCAGTTGAATACTGCTTATCCTGAGACTGAAAAGGCTTTCCGCTTGTAAGGATAATAAGCCTGTTTCTTTCTCTTGAAAGCTTCTCGTTTTCAGCAAGTGAATCATCCATATACCCCCACAAAAGTATGAGTAAAACAGTTAAACATCCAGAAATTATCCTTAAGTATTGTTTTATCATTTTTTTAGATAAAAATAGGTTTATCATTTTGATTTATTTCGCCTTCTTAGAAGGATCAGAACCATAATTGAAAGTATCACCAGCATTAAGATCATTGCAACAGTAAATATGAGTATATTGGAATCTACAGAAATTCTTCCGATTTTGACCATTTCCCCTTCTTTTGAATTGAAAATTCCCTCCTGCTTTTTATTTACATTATAATTAAAGACATCGCCCTTAGAGTTTACCAAAAAAGTATCCGCTTTTTGCTCTGCCACTTTTTCCTTATCCTCCAAAACCTTAACCACCCATTGAATTCCCTCCTCGGCCGTCGCAGATAACAGAAGTATCCGCTTTGCACCGTTAAAAGGTGATGCTGCGAGTTCTGCCATTCCACAGTTTTCCGCCAGAGCGTCCAAAAAAGTAGCAGTATTAGACTCTAGCTTGTTCATACCTTTTGAGAATCTAAGCCCCAACTTTTCGTTCACCTGCTGAATGAGCTTGTTTCTTGAAGGCGTTCCGATGATGAGGATATCTTTGTTCTTCATGTTATCACTGAAGTTTGATGCATGAATCACCTCAAAAAGAGGTGCACTGGTAAGTGTGGAACCCATAGCTGCAGTAACAGAAGCTGCAGCTGCAAGCTCTTGTTTATTTGCATTATCCGGAAGAACAATTAAAAGATCTTTAAATCCGGTATGGGAATTAAACAAGTTTGGATAACGACTAAGCTTCAGTTCATTATTCTCCTTATCTGGTAGAAATACGTTGGAAGTCTTTTTTACAAGGCCCCATGCATTCTGCTTATACTTGAAACAATCATCGATATCCCTGATGTGTAGAAAGAAGCTTGCTGTAAAATTCAAAGCATTTTCCTTGTAAAAGTCCTTCGGAATATCCACCTTAACTAAACCGTCTGATGCAGTCTGGGCATTCAGGTTTATAGTCTTGATGGGAATACTGTTCAAATACAGCGTTAGTACGGATTTTTCATAATCAATCACCTCTGAGTGGCTGAAGTTAAGTTCTATATACGCACCATCCGTCAGTTCACGGCTTCCGTTTCTCATGATCGAAAAATTGGCATTCTGTTCAAATGCTCCCTCAACTTTCAAATCTTCCATTCCCAACTGTTCTAATGTAAGCTTCTCAGCTTTGCTTAAACCGGTTTCCTTTCCAGTTGTAAATATTCTCTCATCTGCAATGCGTCCAACATACTCATTTTGATTGATTTGCTTAGTGAGACTGCTATCGCTTAATACTCTTGATCCATTTAGAATTGCATCTTCACTTTTCCCTGTAATGATAAAAACGCATTTACTGCTATCCCATGGAGAGGCTGAGATTTTATATAGATACCTATCACTTTCCAATTGTGCGACTTGAGTTTTCAATTGAAGCTCGTCCAACAAGGGGTCACTCGCTTTTACTAAGAAGATCAGATTACTTTTTCTAATATCATCAGTCATTTCGGAGACCTTAATAATTCCAACCCCTTCAACACCCGATTTAAAGCTGTCACCTTTTCTGAAACCCGCAGCAATTGAGAATGCTGCAGTCATCATCTTATCACTTGCATCGTTGGGTAAGACAATATAGGAATTTACAGGCTTTTCTGAGGCATTGTTATAGAATGGGTAAGGGAATTCGCTGATACTTAAGGTTTCGCCCTCCCTGAAGAATTCCAAATGGAATAAGCAGTCTTTGTGGATCACAAGCCAGTTCGACGGACTGACTCTATTTTTTTCACAATCATCAGAAATGTTTTGAATTGAGTTAATAGAAAGAGTATTAAATCCCTTTTGTATGTACTCGGGTTTTATTTTTATCCGGAGTTTGGCATTGTCTTCATTTTCCTTATCCAACCGAATACTATCTAATGGTTTTTCGTTTAAAAAAACAGTAATGCTTGAATCATGCCCGTTCTGAAGCCTTGAATGACTAAAACTTAGCTCAAAATAGCTTGCATCAAAAATTTTCCAATTGTCTTTAACCGAAAAGTAATAGGTAGTCCCACCATATAAACCTTCAAAAGTCTGATCATCTTCAAACGGAAATACATTTCTCACTTCAACACTCTGCGTAATCCCGTAAGAAACGCTTGGGATCAGCAAAATACTCAAGATTAAAGCAAACACTAGCCCTTTTCTCATTTGACATACATCTCCCCTAAACAAATTCTAAAACAGTGCTAAAGTCTCCCCTTGATTTAGACTCTAACATCTTTCTTTAAGTACTAAGTCAAAATCTTTCTGTCTTATACCAGGTTATTTTTTTACCTGTTATCCAATCTTTTGTGTTAATATAAAAGCTCCTGATGACAAGCACGATCCATGCCTGACAATAGGTGAAGTACATCAAAGCTACGTAAAGTACATTTTTGAGGGTATTTTCTCCCCTCTCAAGGCTCAATGCAATAGAGACCTCAAGAATAAACAAAAGATATGCCAGGATCCACAAAACCGAAAATGGGCCTGTAAGGCTTATCCTGGCAATATCCAGCATTCCAAGGATAAATATGATATCTGATATGATGACTGAGGAAAGGAAGAGGAAATAAGTTGAAAAAAAATACAAAATATCAAAGGAAATAATTCCTTTCTTCAGTTTAAAAATCAATGAAAAGTACTTTTTTATTACATAAATGTTACCCCTGACCCAGCGTGTTCTCTGCTTTAACCATACCCTCCATTTCTCAGGCTCCTGCTCCCAAGTCACCGCCAAAGGGAAAAACCTGATTCTATACCCACTTTCATATATTCGAATGCTTAACTCGGTATCTTCGGCTACTGCCTTTTCATCCCATCCCCCTAATTGGTCAAGAATACTTTTTCGGATGATGAAATTGGTTCCAGGTATGGTTGCGACTTTAAAAAGCTTCCATCTTCCTGCCTGAGCCATCCACTGGAAACTAAGTGTTTCAATATTAATGAACTTTGTCAAGATATTTACGTTCTTATTGCGGGTCCTAAACTTCCCTATCACAGCACCTAGGCTGGAGTCTTTTAGTATAGCTGCAACTAAATATTTGAGGGCGGATCTTTCCGGAGTATTATCCGCATCGTATACCACGATGAATTCACCTTTGACATGCTTTAATCCTGCGTTCAGTGCACCGGACTTTCCCTTGCCTCCTTCAGGTGGTTTTGTTGTAATAATCACTAAATTGCTAACTTTCTCCTTAAGCCCCTTAAGTATCTCACCAGTCCTATCAGAAGAGTTATCGTTGATGACCATAATCTCATAATTCTCATCAGGATAGTCAAGCTTTTTCATGGCCAAAACTGTTTTTTCAATGACCTTCTCTTCATTGTGTGCGGGGATCATAATGGATACAAAAGGCCAATCCCTCATATCCTTTAAAATACTATTTGATTCTTTATTAACTTCGTTATAGTATAAATACCCTTGATAACATAGGATAATATTATAAAAGAGGAGAATCCATACTGAAACCAGGCAGTATATAAAGAGTATATCCAGTATGCTTAATGACAACTATCTCTCCCCCTTTTTCTCAAATAGACTTTTTGTTTCTTTTCTTCTCATAATAATATAAATCAGTAAAAATGCTAAACAGAAGAATGCAACAATGCCGAAAATTCCCCAAGTATACAGCCTAACTGATTTTGCTATAAAAGATTCCTTATCCGCTTTTAACTTTTGCAGCGTAGTATTTTCCAGTTGAAATTGAATTTCTTTTTCGTTAGTGCTTATTTGGACATTTTTAGTATAGACCCTATTTGGCAGAGATTTTAAATCAAAGAATTCATATCCTTCATCTTTTAAAGTCTTTACAACTTCCTCGAGATATTCTGTTTTGACATAAGGGTGAAAAAAAGCCCCTGCAACACTATCTCTCACAATCTGCAGCTTTTTGGCTTTTTCCTTGATCTCATCCACAGGATCGACTTTTTTCGGATCAACATACGATAAGTTCTCCGGAACTACATACTCAGCACAGTACGTATTATAAAGCATATATGGATAGGATATTGTGCTGAATCCTTCATCCGATGTCTGAATCTGTGCTACCAGAGTAGAAAACATCTCCTTCAATACATCGTAGCCCTTTTGTGACATTGCATAATGCGGCGGTTCAAACGCAATCGGATAAATATCATTTCTAATACATTCCAACACACCATTGTTGAGCCTGTCCCTCAAGTACATTTCTTCGTTGATATTTAGCGGTCTATCTCTTTTTGCATCCCAAAATTCAAATCCTTCGCCGGTAGCTGATGAGCTTTCCTGATGTGTAAACCCATGCAGGATAATACTTCCTCCGTGCTCCGTGCCATATTTGATGACATCTATTAATCTGCTTTTGTCGTTGAGATAGGTCAATGTATTATTTCCACCATTATAATAGGCAGGGATCACTGCCATCATAAAAGGAATGTCATTTCGTACCAATATATCCAGGGTTTCCTTAGTCTCCCCAGGATCTCTGAATGGATGAATATCTTCTACTCTGATAAACGCCTTTCTTTTCTCCTCATGGTCTTCACCAACCAGTTCATGTAAAACATCAGCCATGATGTAGTTCCCGGCATCCTCACCCATGTCAAGCCTTGAAAACAACCATATATTACCTTGACTAAGGATATACGGATAAGATACTGACCCATTGGAAATGCTTGCCCATTCTTTACTTCCAGCCGTGGAAGGCTTGAAAAGGATATCTCTGAATTTTCGTTTTTCCAAGTAGCTTTTCCCCTGATAAGTACTGTAAACATAATCATTTGAGATTCCCAAGTATTCTATTCCCAAGTCTTTCTTTCCTTTTAGAAATCTCTCCATATCACTTCCGACCCAGCATACTTTCTTTCTTGTGACTGCAAAGTCCATGATAAGTTCATCTTTTATCTTCTCTGACTTGTCCAGGCCGATATAAAAAGCAATATCATACTTTTCAACTTCTCCAGCTTTATAATCTCTGATGTCCTGATAAGTTACCTCTGTATTGAAATGTTTCAGAAGAAGTCCAAAAGCATTGATATAATCTGTTTTATATCCAAATACATATCTCTCTGAATACACAATTAGTATCTTCTTTATCGGGTATTCAAGTTCTACAGCACGCACGAAAGTGCTTAATGTTGTCACAGTAAACAGGATTGTGAGAATAACTCCTATCAGCTTCGATTTAAACATCATATTGGAGTTCACCTTCAGCTCTTTTCATAAGTGAAAAAATATCATCTTCCATACCCATTTCAGTTATACCGATTTTATATGAAAAATTCAGCTTCTTTCCAGTCCTATCTCCCTGTAAAACAACTTCTTCAAGAAGCTCCTTCAGCTTCTCCCTAACCCGTTCAGCTCCTTCAATATCTGTATTGGTCAATATAATGGCAAACTCATCCGAGCGGATTCTGGCTTTCTTATCAGACACCCTAAGCAATTGTTCGATCCGCTCTGCGATCGCTTTGACGGCCATATTGCATACTGTCTTTCCATATATAGCTTCCAGCCTGTCAAAGTAAGCAATCTGCATAACAAGAACTGTGAGGTTTGTTTTATACCTTTTTGCCCTGTTTACTTCCTGCTCAAGATCCACAAAAAACCGCTTCTCGTTATTAAAACCAGTCAATTCATCGATACTGACCATCTCATTCATATCCCTGTCGTATTTCTTGATCTTCTGAAATATCTCCTTTGTTACTTCCCCGTATTTGCCACCAATAACAGCGCCTAGAGGAAAAATTAAAAACCATCGGATCATGGAAAAATCCAAGGTCCTCATGGTTTTCAGCACAATGATCGCATAAAGCATATATGTACCAAGTGCAAATACCCCGAAAATGCTTGCTACCATACCCTCAATCTGGCCCATTAAGTATCCCAGAACAATCAAGATAATGCTAACCCCGTATAGAATATACTGCGTGGTATTCCTTTCATAAATCAGTAAAAGTGTGGTATTTACTGAGATGAACGTGATAAGCGCAACAAAAAGATAGTCTCCCTTGAACCTATTTTTGAACATTTTGCATTCCCCCTGGAAACATTTCATTTATCTATATTCTTCTTGTATCTAATCGTAATCAGCGCCTGTAGATTATCGAAAGAAAAACTTTCTCCGGTTTTTATATTTGCATAACCCCCATAAAACTTTGAATTCTTATCTGTTACTCTCATAGAAAGCATCCGTTTGTATAGCTTGTTGGCCGTATCATGATCTCCCTGCAAGCTGAAAACTCTGCTAAGTATGGCATAAACGGCCGGAGATTCATCTTTGGAAATCGCTTTTCCATCGTCCAAACCATATTCATTAACAATAAATCCATCTCGAAAATAGTTCTCTCTTATCCAACCTAGCGTGAGGTCTTCCTTTAGGCCTGCTTTTAAAGAATTCTCAAGGATTATTGCCAACTCTATCATGTTTACCTTTGGTTCACTGACATAAGTCCTCTTTTTCACATCAAATCGGTGCATGAAGAATATGTCATTTTTTCCAGCACTGGCGTTTTTGAATACCTCCAGCGATACAGAATATACAACCTTCCAAGAATCGTCGTAATCAGATATTTTTTTTATTGTATTTAAATCCAAATACTTTATAGCCAAGTCATTTCCGGACTTTGTTGACTTAAAGTCATAAAAATCAATTGGAAAAGAATTTTTTACATTATACCTTCTGAGCCCCTTTGCTATACCCATTCCAGTTTTAAGGTATTTTTCCTCTCCCCACTTTTTTGAAGCATCAATCAGTAACCCACATATTCTAAGATCGTCTATTAATGCATTGCTTCCAGACTTCTTCTTATGCTGGTCGTCCACCTTCCAAATCACGAGGTTCTTTTTCATCATCACTTCCTTTAGATAGAGGAAGTATTTTTCAAACAATGTTTGGCTGCCCGACTCAATGGCATACTGCAGGATAAGTCCAACAGACTCTGATAGTATTTCGCTCCCTCCCGGCAAGTCCCCTACCGAGCTACTATGTAAAGCATTCGTATAAATCCCACCGCTTTCAGAAGCAAGATTTCGAAAGATAAAGTCATAGGCTTCCTTTTCTTCATCGCTGCTAAATACTACTTCCGGATGGATTTTTACATATTGATATTCCTTATGCAATAAACTAAATGAAACAGCAATTACGGCAATCATTGCAATAAAGATAGAAGTCACTATTAGTCTCTTTCTGATAAAAATCCCTCTTCTCACAAGGAAGTTATTTATACTAATGAATGAGGTTCACTATTAAGCTGAATAAAATACGTAAAATAAATTATAGCATATAATGGTTATTTTGTCATATGGTATATTATTATGTAAAATATACATCATTGAATCTATGGTTTATCGACATATTTAGATAATTATATCACTTCTCTATTGGACGAGTATACAAGTTCATATGAATAATAATTGGTAATTCAAAAGGTTACGTGTAGAAATAGCAGCGACCTACATCTTAAGGTGCTTTATTTTATGTAAAGTGAAAAGGCAAATATTACTACTAGTTCTTCAATAAATAAAGACTCCCTTGCATGTAGCTGCAAGAGAGTCTTAGGTATTTCTTATTTTTAAACTTATATCTTATGATCGATCAACTACAAAAGCTAATTTCGAATCAACCGAACCATCTTTACGCCCTCAATTTTCTTTAAACTCTCCACCACGGAATCGTCAACCTCACCATCAATATCGATAATATTGTATCCGATGCCATTTCTGTGGTGATTTACCATATTCGCAATATTGAGCTTGTTCTTCGCCAGGATGGTCGTAATCTGTCCTACCATGTTAGGAATATTCTCATGAGCTGCGATCAGTCTGTTATACCCGGAATCGATCAAATCACAGTCCGGAAAATTTACCGCGTTCTTGATGGCTCCTCTTTCAAGGAAATTCTTCATCTGTTCTGCCGCCATCATGGCGCAATTTTCTTCTGACTCTGGAGTTGAAGCACCGAGGTGAGGAACAGTAATGACTGCATCGTGACCCAAAAGCTCATCTTCAGGGAAATCTGTGACATAGCAGGCTACAGTTCTATCGTTGAGGGCTTCCAGTATATCCTTATTATCAATCAGACCTCCTCTTGCGAGATTGATGATTCTTACGCCCTTTTTCATGATACTGAATTTGTCTTTGTTTAACATACCTTCAGTTTTAGCACTCAAAGGAACATGAATTGTAATATAGTCTGAGGTTGACAACAGCTGCTCCAGACTCGCCGCTTTCATAACAGCCCTTGATAACCCCCAAGCTGCATCCACTGAAATAAACGGGTCATATCCCATGACTTCCATTCCCAAGCCAACTGCATCATTGGCAACCATAACACCGATAGCACCCAACCCAATGACTCCAAGCCGTTTCCCCTTGATTTCCGGTCCTTCAAACTGGGACTTTCCCTTTTCAACCATTTTTGGGACTTCTTCGCCCTTTCCTTTTAAAGATTGAGCCCAGTTAATTCCCTGAAAGATTCTTCTTGAGGAAAGGAAAAGGGATGCGAGTACAAGTTCCTTTACACCATTCGCATTCGCACCGGGAGTGTTAAATACTACAATTCCCTTTTCGGTACATTTCTCAATCGGGATATTGTTCACTCCTGCTCCGGCTCTTGCAATGGCTTTTAAATTCTTCCCGAATTCAATTTCATGCATATTGGCGCTTCTAACCAGGATTCCATCCGGATCGGAAACTTTGTCCGCTACCTCATAGGCATCTTGAGGCAGCAGCTCCAAACCCTTTTCAGATATATTATTAAGCATTTGCAGCTTATACATTTAATCGCCCCCTATTTGTTCTCCATCTCAAACTTCTTCATAAATTCAACCAATTTCTTCACACCTTCAATCGGCATCGCATTATAAATACTTGCTCTCATGCCGCCTATCAGTCTATGTCCACGCAGTGTGCACAAGCCTGCCTTTTCAGATTCCGCAATGAATTTTTCATTCAATTCATCGGTTGGCGCTGTGAAAGGTACGTTCATCAGAGAACGGTCCTTCTTCACAACTGGATTGATAAACATCTTGGATTCCTCAAGGAAGTCATAGAGGATTTTAGCCTTCTCAATATTGATGGCTTCAATGGCTTTAACCCCACCCATTTCGTCGATCCAGTCAAATACAAGACCTGCGATATAAACAGAATAGGTAGGAGGTGTATTATAAAGTGACTTTTCCTTGGTGTGCGTTTCATAGCGAAGCATGGTCGGAGTCTTTTCAATGTGCTTTCCGATGAGATCATTTCTAATGATTACTACAGTAACGCCTGCAGGTCCCAGGTTCTTTTGTGCACCTGCGTAAATGAGGCCGAATTTCTTCACATCGATCTCGACAGACATAATATCACTGGACATATCCGCTACCAAAGGAACATTTCCAGTGTCGGGATACTCGACAAAACGTGTTCCTTCGAGCGTATTATTGCTTGTAATATGAACATAGTCCGCATCAGAAGAAATTGTGTAGTTCTCAGGAATATAGGTGAAGTTTTTATCTTCCGAGCTGGCAATGACTTTTACTTCTCCATACATTTTTGCTTCGGACAGTGCCTTTTTAGACCAGTTTCCTGTATTGATCAAATCAGCTTTTTTGTTTGGGGCCATAAGGTTCATGGGAACCATGGCAAACTGGGTGGACGCGCCTCCCTGAAGGAAAAGAACGGAATAGTTGTCAGGGATATTCATCAGCTTACGCAGCTGGCTTTCAGCCTTTTCAATGATAGACACATATACTTTGCCTCTATGGCTCATCTCCATAACAGACATTCCTGATCCCTTATAATCCAACATTTCCTCAGCTGCCTTCTTTAACACTGCTTCCGGCAGCATGGATGGTCCAGCGGAAAAATTATAAACTCTGCTCATACATCATCGCTCCCCTGCTATTATTATTTGAAAATTAAAAAGAGGTCAAATAAAATAAAATTTGACCTCTGTAAACGCATACAAAAAAAACATTTACCAAATACTCTGTCCTTTTGCCTGAGAGATTATAGCCTTTCGGCCTTGCCCCTTCGGCGCCAACACTGGTCTCTCCAGAGGTCCGTCCCATTGAGGTCTCCTTACCTGAGAGTGCTACTCCTTCGGTGCATTTCCGTGGTTTTCGAAAATAACTCTCCCTCAACGATCATCCGACACTATTTAATTGACTACTATTATAAATAAACAGGCAAATGATGTCAAGAACTTTTTGAACTCAGGCCTCTTTATTCCGCCAAAAATTCCTCAAATCTAACTCTGCTTGGTCACTTTTTATCGAACTCGAATTTTATTTTTCTTTGAAATCATGAAATGAATTGCTATTTGTTTTTTTGAATCGCTTGATGCTTTTTATCCCCCCGGAGTAACTCATATACTCCCATGATGAGGAGAAATACTCCAAAAAGCTTCCGCAGTGTACGGCCATTCAGATTTAATGCCAGCTGTGATCCCATATAAGCCCCTGCCAAGCCTGCCAGGATGATGGGCCATGCCATCTTAAAATCTATCCTTTTGTTTTTGATATGTATTATTAAAGCAATGATGGCTGTAGGAATAAAGAAGAGCAGGTTTACACTTTGTGCAATATGCTGTTCAGGCTGAACAAAAATTACCAGCGCAGGAATGAGAATTGCTCCTCCCCCGATTCCCATTCCGCTGATAATTCCCGATGCCAATCCAATAATAAATAGAATCATCACATTCACCTATCATCAAATCTTAATAAACACAATCTCACTCAATGTTACCTATCATTCTTACGTTGCACTAAAAATACAAAGTCATGAAAATCTTTTAACTGTTTATTGTACATTGCCAACTGTACACTTTTTAGGCGATCATCCTTATCGCAGCTATGATCATGAATATTGAAAAAGTTTTCCTTAAAACGTTTGCAGGGCAGATATTCAGCAGCCTAGCCCCGATATACCCTCCAAGAATTCCTCCGAGAACCACCTTGGATGTAAGTTCCCAGTTGACATAATCGTTCGAGATATAAAAGAACGCACTGGTCAATGTAAGCGGCAGTATAATGGATATTGCCGTAGCATGGGCTTTATGGTCATCCGCACCGAGAAGGAGAACCATGGCCGGAACCGCAATTGTACCACCGCCGGAACCAAAAAGTCCGTTTGCCATTCCCGTAATAATTCCTATCACTATGCATTTTAGATACTTCACGGTATTCGAAGTTGTTTTTATCAAAAAAATCACACACCGAGTTTTAAATTAGGTCTTTAAACTGCTTCATTACTGGTTCTATTTGCTTAAGTATGTATCATTCAGTTAGCAGCCGAACCCGCCATAGCAATTCATAAAACATATTTTCCTTAATAATCTTCAAATTATGTGCTTCAACCCTTTGTTATTAATTGCCTTGCTCCCGATATTTCCTTAATTTCATCCGTAATGACACTGCCTGTCAACCTGAATCTGAAACTTATGGCAGCAAAAATTTGCTCGCATTTTGAAACAGTAAAAATTTTCTTGCATTATTTAAAAAACAGATCTATAATGATAGTGAGTACTCACTCATTTTATTAAACTCAGGAGGAATTCCTATGGACATACCCGATTTATCAGGTCTTGGCCTAGCCGAGAAAGAACAAAAAATATTGGAATCTGCAATCCATGTTTTTTCCGAAAAGGGATTTAGTGCAGCCACCACAAGTGAAATTGCAAAAAATGCCGGAGTTGCCGAAGGAACTATTTTCAGGTATTTCAAAACAAAAAAGGATATTCTACGAGGAATTCTTGTTCAAACAATTAATATCATGAGCGGCAAAGTGGTGATTGAAGCTGTGGAGAAAATTCTGAACGATTCCGAGGGAAAAGAATTACGAGTGGTCTTAAAGGAATTTATTCATGATAGAATCAAACTTGTCGACCATATATTCCCCATGGCCAGGGTTATCATCACGGAAGCGCTTTTCCATGAAGATGTTCGAGAAGCCATCTATCAAAACATTATTGCGAGAGTAATGATCACTATTAGAAGATTTCACAAGCAAATGGTTGAACGCGGGCTGATCAGAAGCGATATAGAACCCGAATTACTAATAAAAACAATTTTAGGCAATCTTGTTGTCCTCATCGCACAAAGAAAACTTTTCGGCGATAAATTCGAGCTGGATGATATTGATAAAGAAGTAGATAAAATTATTGATGTGATTCTATATGGGATCGCTGGTGATAAAGAGTAATAAGATCATCGAGTAGGAACCATTCGTTTTTCTCTTCCCTTGCAAGATCACGTAGAATTCTAGTTTACAAAGAAGGGGGCATTTCAAATGTCAGCAACTATCAGAAAATCAATTTCAATTACCATATTTATTCTGGCTGCAGCAATACTTTTCAGCGGATGCAGCAGCACCAACAGCCTTCAATTGAGCGGTTCCGTCGAATCCACACAGATAGACGCCAATTCAGAAGTAGCCGGCAAAATTCTCCATCTGGAAAAAGATGAAGGTGCCGCCGTTAAGAAGGACGATGTTTTGGCTTCTATTGACGCTTCCGCTCAGGAACTTATCGTGAAGCAGCATGAAGCAACTGTCAAAGCAAAGCAGGCTCGTCTAGATGAATTAAAAGCAGGAACAAGAACCGAGCAGATCAGACAGGCGGAAGCTTCCACGGACACTGCAAAAACCGCAGTGAACTCTGCAAAAACCTCTGTTGATAACGCACAGATCAATTATAACTACTGGGTCGACAAGTATAATAAAACAAAATCATTAAATCAATCCGGCGCAGCCTCCGATAATGATCTACAGGATGCCCGATATAAAATGGATACCGCAAACCAGCAATTGATTACCGCACAAAAGCAGTTATCGTCCTCCCAATCCCAGCTTCAATCAGCTCAAGCACAACTGGACCTGTTAAGAAACGGCAATACCAATCAGACCATCAAAGCAGCAGAAGCAGACCTTGAACAATCTCAGGCAGTTCTGGAACAAGCCAAGCTGACCTTGTCGAAATATCAGGTCAAGTCCCCGATTGACGGTACTTACCTCTTGAGAAATGTAGAGACCGGTGATATCGTCAACGCCGGAACCGGAGTTGCTACGATCTCTGATTTGAGTGATTTATGGGTGAAGGTCTATATTCCCCAGCGGCATTTAAATTCAATCAAACTGGGTCAGGAGCTTGAATTAAAGACAGTGTCCCTCCCAGGTCAGACCATCAAGGGTAAAATCACTTTCATTTCAAGTGATGCAGAATTTACTCCCAAAAATACAGAAACAAGTGAAGCAAAGGAAAACACCGTATTCAAAGTGAAGATCAAAATGCTGGATCACATTGATCAGCTGAAGCCCGGCATGACTGTAGATGCTCATATCCCGCTAGGAGGGAAATAACATGGAATATGCAATTGAAGTTGAAAACCTCACCAAAAGATTCGGAAGCTTTACAGCGGTCAACAATATCAATTTCAAAATCCCAAAAGGCTGTATATTCGGTTTTTTGGGTCCTAACGGTTCCGGCAAGTCTACCACCATTCGAATGCTTTGCGGCGTACTAACCCCCACTTCGGGCATTGGACGTGTAATGGGGCTGGATATTGTAAAAGATACTGAAGCCGTAAGGCAGAACCTTGGATATATGTCACAGAAATTCAGTCTTTATGAAGACCTCACTGTTGAAGAAAACCTTGATTTTTACGCCGGAGTTTACGGTCTTCCCAAGAATGTCCGAGATGCAAGAAAAAAGGAACTGATCCTTATGGCAAACCTGGCCGGAAAGGAAAAAAGTCTGGCAGGCACCTTGTCGGGTGGGTGGAAGCAACGTCTGGCCCTTGGCTGTGCACTGATACACAAACCCAAGATGCTTGTTTTGGATGAGCCTACTGCCGGTGTAGACCCCGTATCGAGAAGAGTGTTCTGGGAAATCATTCACGCCTTATCAAGACAGGGAATTACCATCCTTGTCACCACCCATTACATGGATGAAGCTGAAAGCTGTGATATTGTAGGCTTTATTTTTAACGGGAATCTGATCAATGAATTTGCTCCCCCACAGGAAATCATTCAGAAGGAAAATGCAAAGAACCTTGAAGACGTATTTATCACCTATGTGGAGAGAGTCACCAATACCAAGGTAAGTTCCACCTTTAAAGAGATGAAGTTCCTTCACTCCAATGAATCGTAGAGGTGGCTTATCTTTAAAAGTGTCCAGTTGACAATTAACAATGTACAGCTTAAGCCTTGATGAGATATTAAACCTTGAGCAATGCGAAAGGATTGATAATTAAATGAAAAGAAAGTTATTCAGTTTCCAAAGATTCCTGGCAATTATTAAAAAAGAATTTATTCAAATCAAACGAGATCCCATCAGCTTGCGAATCCCAATTGTAATGCCAATAGTAATGATGCTTCTGTTCGGCTATGCGGTTACCACAGAGGTTGATAAAATCTCCACAGCAATCTTTGATCAAAGCAAAACTCAGGAAAGCCGCGAGTATATCGACAGGTTTGTCGCATCCAACTATTTTGTTGTAAAATATAATGTTTCCAGTGAAAGAGAGCTTTCCGACCTGATCGATGGCGGCAAGGTTAAAGCAGGCTTGATCATTCCATCGGACTATGCCAACGATATCAGAAAAAACAGAACACCCCAAACCCAGCTGATTATCGACGGGACTGATCCCACAACAGCCAGGACAGCTTTGAACAGTGGTTTGCTGGTGAATGAAGTATATTCAAGAACCTTTAAGGAAGAAGCCATGAAGAAAATCGGAAGCTCTGCCCTAAAAACCCCCGGTGTCTCTATGAGTTCCAAGGTCTGGTACAACCCGAATCTTGAAAGCACCCGATTTACCATCCCGGGATTGGTAGGCTTGATCCTGCAGAATATTACCATTATGCTTACAGGCTTTGCTCTCGTTCGCGAAAGAGAACGCGGTACGATTGAGCAGTTAATCGTGACTCCGATTCGGTCTATTGAATTGATTCTAGGGAAACTGATTCCCTATATCATTATTGGATATGCCGGGTTTCTCTTTTCACTTGCTCTATGCGTATTCTGGTTTAAAGTGGAGGTCACCGGCAGTCTTACCCTGTTTTTGCTTCTTGGATTTTTATTTGTGATTTGTGCGCTTTCCATTGGGATGCTGATATCCACTCTTGCCAAGAATCAGCTTCAGGCCATGATGGTCACGATTCTTGTGCTCCTTCCCAGCATTTTGCTTTCCGGCTTTGTGTTTCCGCGCGAGGCGATGCCGACAGCCATTTATCTGATCGGGTATGCAATCCCATTAACCTATTTTCTTGATATTACCCGTGGAATCATGCTCAAAGGAATCGGTCCCGAATTCCTTTGGAATGATATTATTGCGCTTTCCATCTTTATGGTTTTTCTGCTGGGTCTGGCAACCTTAAGATTCCGTAAGAGTTTGGATTAATCTCCCTATGATTCTGTTTATTGATACTGCTTTGTTGGTATATTAAATAGTAGAATACTGTGCAAGTTTATGGTGGTGTTCATGATGAAACCGACAAATATCATGTACAAGGTCGTATCCGGATCAATTATATCTTTACTGGCAATCGCAGGTTTATTTGCTAGGTAGAATCCCGGAAAGCGGTGAAATATTTAAAAAGGGAGTTGTTCAACCCACGGGTTGAACAACTCCCTTTTTGCCATATACTGAATCTTATTTCAAAAAGTGAACGATGACATTTGCGATTCCGATGTAAAGTGCGACTTGTCCAATGGCGGCACCGATATTGTTCTGTTCATAGATCTCATTCCAGATATCTACCTTGATCATTGCTTTGAATATTGCTTTAAAGATTATAGAGAGAATTCCAAAAAGGAGCAAACTGATGAGAGAAACTGCAACCAATTGAGAAAGTACAAATTCCACCTGGAGAGTTACAACACCGCTGAGTATGACTTCAACAGCAAACATAAAGCCTGCAAAGCATACCCCGGCTGCAGCGTTATTGTCAATAAACAGCTCCTTGAACAAGGTTGTCTTTTGACGAACCACCATGCTGTAAACAATAAATGCGAGCAACGAGAAAATAAATATAATCGATACCTTATATAAAGAGGTTACAAAATAACCGGGTAAAACGTCAAGGAATTTGATACAGTTTACAAATACCGTAGATAGGGCTACTGAAAACAATGCAGCTGCTATATTTTTCTGAACATAGATCTCACTGTTGAGATTGACTTTTCCTTCACTATCCCCTGCCCCGATCAATCTGACCGTTAAGCCTGAAAGCATTCGAAGCAATGTAAAGGCTGCAACATACGAAAGAACATAGGTTATACAAATAAGAAGATCCATATACCAGGTTTCGCTTAGTGAGCCCTCAATGGACTTTGCCGCAAGATAAAGTGTCGGAAAAATAAACGCACCGATAAATTCTATCCAGGCAGCCAGATTGTCCTTTTCAAACAGGGCTTCCCGAAGAGATATTTTGCTTGATATCACATTGTTATACAAAATCCAGCCCAAAACAAAGCTGATGATAATAACGGTAAAGCTAAAAACCAGATTGTTTGCAAGAAATCTTAATAATGCCGAATAATCCATGGTAAATCCCCCTTTTTAATAGTTGAGAGTTGAGAGTTGAGGGTTGAGAATTGAAAGTTATGATTTAAACTCAACCCGAATTCCTATCTTCATTTTATTTTGAGGTCTGATAAAATTTATAAAAGATGTCTTCGATCAATTCACCCACAAATATTTTGAACATTCCCGAATCATTCGACATCTCAATATTCAAAAACTCAGTGATGCCGTCCACATCCCTTTGATAATCCCAAATCTGGACTTCAAATTCTCTCTCCACCGCATCCGATTCGATGTCAAACACCTTGGCTCTTCCCTTGATGCCCTCAATCCGGTCTTCATTCTCCGGCATAACACACCGGTCATATTCCTCTCCGCTGGGTGTGGTAAGATACCTTTGACCGGCCACTTCAAGAAATTCCTCTGAAAACGGAATGGTATCCGAAAGGCTGTAAATGTATGTCTCCATCTGCCCATTATTCCCTTGAAATGCTTCAAATACACACTCCCGGTCATCTACATTGGAATAAACAAGATATCTAGCCAGTTTTCTCTCCCCAAAGACAAATTCAATAATTTTCTTAAACCGGAAAAGACCTGCATCTGCCAAATCGCCTACCTTGAATTCAATGACAGAGCTTTTTGTTACCTTGAGCGGATTATGCACCTTGTCAATGATATCATTCTTATTGAATTCAAACATACTGTCCTCCTACACACTTGTTCTTATAATCAACGGTTACCTATCACCCAAATCAATTGCGGGCGGCTAGGGGTGCCTGCTCCTACGAACCTTTTCTACAAGGGCGTATCGGTGTCTGGCCCCTACACCTTCTATCACCTATTACCTATAACCTACTAATATATTCTGCTGTTGAAGGGTGCTTTTGGTTTGGGTCTTGAAACCTTCCGAATAATCACAATCATTACGATGCCGATTGCCAGAATGATGATAAATACAACAAAAGGATTCACAGACGGTCTTGCATATTTATTGGTCAAGTAGACATTATCCAAATTCTTGTTGGTATATTCATCGGAGAACTGTAGATCTGGATCTACGTCCGGATCCAGATAATTTTCGTCTCTTACGCCGTTGTGTTTACGCTCCAGTTCTCTGACCCTGGCTTCCATTTCAGCAAATTTGGCAGCCTCGAAATAGTCTCTGTGGGCATAAATGTCATGCCAGTGATGATACCAGAAAAGGTCCGACGCACGCATCAGGAACCAGAGATCCCAAGGTCCGACAAAGGCAGAACCGTAGGATAAAGGTCCTCCGAAATAATTATTGTTGACATAGATCCGCACAGGTCTTTGATCGAACCTGGAAATTCTTTGAGGCCTCGTTCTCATGGCATCCTCAAAGTTCATTCTGTTGTTGACCCGATAACCCCGGTTAAAGGATGTATCATAAGCCTTCTTTTGCTCATCATTCAGTTTTTGCTGGTAAGTCTTATAGTTCCTGGTGGATGCCTGTTTCTTATAAGTATCCGCCATATAGGTATTTTTCATCGTATTGGTTTTTGTACTCTTGGGTGCTGCACCGGATGGTTGGGTGCTTCCGGTATTGGGCGCCGTACTTTTTGAAGAAGACGGGCTGGACTTTGAATACGAGCCCGGCACACTCCTTGAAGAAGACCCAGAATAACCGCTGCTGCTCTTTGCTGTAGACGAAGAGCTTTTTGAACCGCTAAAAGAACTCCCTGCGCTGGATTTCCGCGACGAGCCGGAGTAGCCACTTGAACTTTTGGAGGAAAAACCTCCGCCGGAGCGTCCCTTTGCGTCAACAATACTAATCTGTGAAAACAAGAAAACGACTGCTAAAAATAATGCAAATATTTTTTGTTTCACGCTTCTACCCCCTTCTATGATTGAGTCGAATTTATTTCATCCCGTTTTTGAACAATGCTGAAATTCCATACGCTTATCAAACTTTTATATAAGGAACAATATTGTACAGCACACATTCTACATAAATTTACGTAAAACCCTATTGTTTGTTTCACGGAAATAAGTATTTAATTTCAGCCTTCATTATATCATGAAAGCGGTTGGAAAAGAATTGATACAAAAGATTTCTCATCGAACAAATACTCTTAGTGCTCTGTTCAAAAAACGGATGGAAACAGGAAGATTGGGCCCTTTTTCGCCATCAATGCTTACAGCAATATCCGCATCACATTCGATCGTACAGCTTTTTGCCCTTAATTTGGTTACATTCCGATCTACCAGGGTATCCTGACTCAGCACTTTGAAGAACACCCCGCCCAGATCAATATGATTGCAGTTCTTAATCAGTACGATATCCATAATGCCATCCGATATATCCGCTTCGCTGATAATACTTGTAAAACCGCCTGCGTCCCTGCCATTCAGAACCAGAAACAGAAGAACATTTTCTTCTACGATTTCCTTGTCTGTAGTCACTTTGACATTAAAGCTCCTAATGTTGACTACTTCACTGAGTGCTTTTAGGTAATATGCAAAAGGCCCAAAGTTCTTTTTTAGTTCATGATGGGTATTAAAGGAAACATCCACAAAAAAGCCGCCGGCAAAAGTACTGAGAAAATACTGGTCTTCATTGATTAAACCGGTATCCACCTCGTAGGTTCTTCCTTTTAAAATAATGTCGATGCACTGGTCAATAGCGTTTGGAATTTTCAAGCTCCTTGCAAAGTCATTGCAGGTTCCTGCCGGAATGATTCCCATAGGCAGCTCCAGTTTGTTCTTAAGAATGATATTCGCGATGTTGTTCAGTGTCCCATCTCCGCCGGAAGCCACGACATATTCATATTTCCCGCTCTTTAACACCTCTGTGAGCTTCTTTTCACTTTCCTTTCCGATTCTATAAGGCTGTATAAGAATCCCCTTATCCTGAAACCGGCCGATGATATAGTCGAGCCGCTGGGCTACTCCATGATCTCCAGCCATGGGATTATAGAATAAAATTGCTTTTTTCATTCAAGTATGACCTCCGTCTATTTTAAATACTCCTTGAATTTCCTGGTTTCCAGTTTCAATAGAAACTGCTGGTAGGCGTTCTTTTCATCCAGAGCGTTTTTCAAATTTCTTTCCATTAAGCTGATATCGGGACTTACCGTTCGGTTTTCAGCCTCAATATATACCTGCCGCTCATCCAATTCCATGAAATATTCGATTTTTCCCGCTGCCTTCAAATACTTTAAAACTGATTTTACAATCCCGGTCTCCACACAAAGTCTGGCTGCCAGGTCTTCAAGGTACACTCTTCCCCTTCGGTTCACTATGATAAACTTCAAGATACTCATCGTACTGAACAGGAATCCCTTAAAAGTATAGTCCGGCAGTACTGAAAAATTCAATACGACTCTCTCCGGGTTGGCAAGATATACGATCTCTTTTAATATACTGGTATTTACGGGAGTAGACAACAGAATAAGGGTTTCCGCCCTTCGAATCTCATTTCTATTGCAAACCTGCTTAATCGGGCAGGCAGATCCCAGCCCCTCATAAAAAACCATGGCTTTTTCATACCGTTCCAGGAGTTCTTCAATCCCCGTTCCACGGGCATCGATAAATTCCCCCTCATAGGCTTTTTTAAGCCCCCCGGCATTTTCAAGCATGGTATCAATGGTCAACTGAAGCTGTCCATTCCCCGAATAATTATTTTTCCCTATGCTGTATACGATATCAAAACTTTTGCCTTCAAACAAGGCATCTTCTCCAAACCATTTTACCGCTTGAAGCCTTGTATCCTTATTTCCGCTTAAAACCATGATGTGATGGTTCTTATCCGTTTTTCTGTCGCTCACAATACAAACATTGGATGAAAAAAACACAGGCTGTTCAAAGCCTTCACCATAGGGTCCGATACTCCGAAGTTTGTCATATATCTCCTCTTGGATATTATCGATATCCAAGGCCATGTCTACATTCACTTGAACAATGTCTTTAATGAAATATTTTCTTTCTGCCAGGCTTTCGATCTCCCGGGTAAAAGTTTCAAGCCGCCCTTCCTCCAGGGAAAGTCCGGCAGCAGCAGAATGCCCCCCGAACTTGAGAAGGCTGCTGCCGGATTCCTTGATCAGTTCATAAATATTGATTTCCTCTGTAGAACGTGCAGAGCCCACAATGGTATGTCCATCTTCCTTCATAGACAAAAGAATGACAGGTTTTCTATAGGTCTCGCAGAGTTTTCCCGCTGCAATTCCAATAATGCCGTGATGCCAGAACTTATTGTAAAGAACAAGAATAGTTTTACTTTTTTTCCCGTTCTCCACCATCTGAAAGGCTTGATCAATAATTTCCTGCTGCACTTTTTTCCTTTCCTTGTTGAGAGCATCGATTCTTTCTGCCAGTTTCACCGCTTCCTGCAAATGGGAGGAAAGAAACATATCTACAGGCAGGCGTGCGGAATCCATCCTGCCTGCGGCATTAATTCTGGGTGCAATCTGAAAAGCGATATCTTCCTCGTTCTCCATTTTTACATTCTTCTCAATGACTGAAAACAAGGCTTTCATCCCTGTTCTTTTTGAATTGAAAAGCTCCTGCATGGCTTTTCTCAGCAAGTATCGGTTTTCTCCGTTCAGGCTGACAACGTCTGCAACCAGGGATAACGCCAATAAGTCTAAAAACCTATTGGCTTTATCTTCACAATGATAGCGCTTTAGCAGTGCTTTACACAGGAAGTACGCCATTCCGCAGCCGGATATGTTTCTGGCACGGTGCCCCTCCGCAAGAAGCTTTGGATTCAATACAACATCCGCAGGCGGCAATTGATCCGGAATATTATGATGGTCGGTGACAATGACATCCATTCCAAGGCTCTTTGCCGTAATTATTTCATTATGATTCGATACCCCACAGTCACAAGTAATGATCAGTGTAGTGCCTTTGTTTTTTAGAGATCTCACAACCTCTTCATTCATTCCGTAGCCTTCAGAAAAGCGGTCCGGCACATGATAAATCACATTCCCGCCCAGCATCCTGAGGCATTCTATCAGTGTCACCGTGCTCGTAACCCCATCCACATCATAATCCCCATAAACCGCGATCTGTTCCTTATCCGCCAAGGCTCTTGCAATACGCTCGACAGCAATATCCATATCCGGGAACTCATCAATGGACGTTGGTGTGTATTGTGTCTCGTCCAGCATCTGCCGGATTACTTCAGGCTGCTTGTAGCCCCGGTTGTAAAAGATTCTCGCAATCAGTTCATCTCCACCCGCGGCATCTACGATCGCCTTCGGGAGTTTGATCCCGTCATTTTTAATATTGATCTTTATTTGCATCCGATCCAGGCTCCTTACAAAGTCTTTGTAAATAAATCAACTTGAGCAGGACATCTAAACCCTGGTTAATACTTTTCTTCAATACTATCCCAATCCAATGTATCTAAAAAATCTTCATCTTCTTCCATTGCTTCAAAATCTACTTTGTCATTATTACAGAACCAATTAAATTCACAGTACTTGCAGTGTTTACTGAACAAAGCCTTCTCAAAACCGGCATAGTCGTATTCAAGGACTCCTCTGATCTTTTGCTCAAGGATCTGTCTGAATCTTTCATGTAATTCATCACTATAATTAATTTTCGCAAGTAAATGAGGTCGATCCGGCTGCCAGTAACACATACAGATTTTTTCACTTTCGATAGGACTTCCTATTAGAATCGGAAGCTGTTCCTTCAAAACAAACATATAAACAACCGTTTGCAGACTGGTTTCAAACCGTTTACTCAAAGCGGCCCTGTTTTTCCCCTGCATGTCTCCATGGGTTTTCCAATCCCAAATCTCAATCCGATCCTCATTAATGGCAATTAGGTCAAAGTTTGCTTCAAGTTTGAGCGGATCTGTAACCATTCTTAACTTATACTCCGGAAGATAGGTAACAAAGGGCTCTTTCTTGAATTCACGCTCCAGGCATTCCATCCATTCATTTAACTCACCGAATTCCTCAGTACCCTGATCGAGCCCTGTGGGCACCCCCATAAAATACCGGTGTGCAAGCAAATGAAAATTATTTCCTCGCTCAAGCCGCTTCTTCACCCGTTCATCAGGAAAGCTATCCCATTTCAATCCTTCCAGATACCGCTTTCTGAATTTCAAGGGGCAGTTATCAAAGGTTGAAAGAGAATGCTGAGTAAACAGGAAGTAATCTGCAAACCTCAAATCTTTCATCACTTGCTTCCCCTTTCATCTATAAAAGATTTCAATTCGATCAGGTATTTTGAGGGTGGAGTCTCGTTTTTCTTTCCGGGGTTGGCATGAAACCCTGAAAGAAAAAGATATTGCTTTGCGCGCGTAATTCCAACGTACAGCAGTCTTGCTTTTTCTGATATGGTTTCCAGTTTGGAACTCAGAACACAGTCCGTTCCTTGCTTTCCATCCACTACATTTTCAATTTCAGCTTTAACGAAAGCCTGGGGATTCCTGTATTCCTGCTTTAAAAACCAGTATTCACCGATAAACTTGTCATTCAAGGTTACAGGAAAATCAGCATAATTCAAACCGGTAAGGAATACGATATCCCATTCCAACCCTTTGGATTTATGGTATGTACAGACTGTAAGCTTTCCGGGTGTCGGCTCGTAACCTTTGAGTTCCCATACAACGTTTGCAAAAAAGTTAAACATATTCTTCGAACTTAAGAGTTCATCGGCCAGTTTACTCAGAGTCCAGTAAGGATCCTGGCTCATCAGAAACCGGACATCACTGGCAACCTTTTGGGCAATGGCTCTTTCTTCCTTATTAAACTCCAGTTTTTCGGAGATGAACAAAATCAGCTTCTCGACAATGGTTCCCGGAAATTCCAGCAATTCCCGAGCAGTATCAAGCTTGCCAACGAACTCTTCCCAGACGGCTGAACTTTTAAGCTCCTCCGGTACCAATTCCTTCTCAATTTCTCCGCCCAGCGGATATAATATCTTTTCCGTAGAAGCATTGAGCAGAAACTCCTTGAGCATGGATTTATGCTGTTTTCTGCTTTGATCTTCCAACTGCTGTTCCGTGTCATGCTGATCTGTCAGATTATCCGGAATAAAGCACTCGTCCATCATATCTGCAAGCTTTTGCGCTGATTCCGGCAATGCGATGAAGTCAATGATCCTTCCCAGTTTTCGGACAGTCCGGTTCCTTTCCTTCGAAGTGTTGTCCAGCTGCTCATACGGGATATTCCTTGCTTCCAGCAGGTTAACAACATATCCGATCCTCCAGGAAGTAGGAACCAGCATCGCCATTGTCTTATCAGGGTATTTCCTCATCAGATAGTTCGCCTGAGTGATGACGGCAGCTGCCTCATCCTCCCAGGAATTAAATACACGCGCTTTAATACCATACTCCTCTGTAGTGGGATTTCTTCTCTCATCATCATCAGGAACCGGTTCGATAAACTGCGGGAGTAAACTCTCACGGCACTCCAACACCGGATGGTCCTGTCGCACATATCTTACAAAGTAGTTTGTAAGCTCGATAATCTCTTTGGTATTCCTGCTGGACTGGGTGATGTGATAGACCGTTGTTTGCGGCAGTTCACAGAAAGATTTAAAAAAGGTGAAATCACTGCTGGTGAAACTCCCGCAAATGGCCTGGTTGCTATCCCCGACACGGAGAAGATTACCGTTTGCAATCAACGTAAGGATCTCACTTTGAATCAGGTTTGAATCCTGCGCCTCATCCTCACAAACGAAAGAATATTTCTTTCGATATTTTTCAAGCAGACTTTCATCCTCTTCCAGGATTCTCTTTGCATTATACAGCATATCATCAAAATCAAGAAAACCATTGATCTTCAATTTTCTATCATAAATTTCATAAATATCCGCTGCGATCTTCAACATTGAATGATTGCCAAGGATTTTACATCTGGCAGCGGCTTCCTGTGGACTCAGCCCCCTGCTTTTGAAATCCCGGATGGCGCTTAATATTACAATCCCGATCTTGTCTTCCCAATCCTCATAAGCCTTTGTAATTCTGCCGGCACTAAGCTGAGATTCGTCTACAAACTGACGAAGCCTGTCTCCATTATGCTTTTTCCACTCTAGAACCGCAGCGCTGATGATATGAGCTTTATTCACCTCATCAATGATATCAAATTCTTCATTGGCGGAAATCAAGTCCGGCTTTTCTTTGATAATTTGAAGGCATAAACCATGAATGGTCGATACAAAGTAATCCTTGTTTCCCGGAATTCCTCTTTTCTGCAGTTCAGCGGAAATACGCTGTTTAAAATTGTTTACCGCGGTATTCATATAGGTAACGATCAGAATTTTCCCGGGTTTGTGAATCCCCTGAGCGATCATTTCGACAGCCCACAGGGAAAGACAGTGGGTCTTTCCGCCGCCTGGAATTGCCGGCACCGCACAATATCCGCCCCTGTATTGTTCAACCAGTTCCTTCTGCCCTTTCCTTAAAGCCATACTTGTCCTCCAAAGCCATAAATCCCAGCTCAAAAATCGATTTTATCCCAAAAGCACATCATCCGTAATGCGTATTTTATGATGAACCATTAATATACTAGGTATATTATACCATCATCAAAGAGGGATTGAAACTTATAGAGCTTTCTAAAAAATGCAATCCTTCCCTGTTGATTAATGCCCAAAAAAAGGAGTGCGCCTGCACCCCCAAAATTATAAAAACTAATAACATTCAAAATACTGAATATCTCTCAGGTCTATCGTAAAGTATACCCATCTTCCTCTTCTCCAGCGGAATCCCGAAGCTGATCTTCTAGTAACATAGGTGAGCCATGCCCAGAATGGACGCCCATATCTAGGCCAGATATAAACAAACCGGAACCGGCAGCCATAAATGGAACCAGGGCTTACCGCAAAAGTACCTACCTGAGGTTGCTGCGGTGCATAGGATGGCGGCGGTCCCGGAGGCATTCCTTGGCCGAATCCGCCTCCGGGGCCACCGGGACCAAAGCCTCCGCCAGGTCCTCCTGGTCCGAAGCCTCCGCCAGGCCCAAATCCCCCGCCGGGTCCTCCCGGTCCGAAGCCTCCGCCGGGTCCAAAACCGCCACCAGGGCCACCCGGTCCAAAGCCTCCATCCGGGCCATATCCATCATCCCCGTCCGGTCTGTAAGGAGGTTGGAAATTATAAAAGTCAGAATACATGTTCATCACTCCTTTCCTTCTTTTACTATAGAATATGAAATAAAACAGCCAAGGGTTACCATAATTGCTTACGGTAACCCTTGGCTAACTTTTTTGCATTTCTTAATTAAACTTATACGGAATAAATTCCTTATTGGAGTATCTCATCGAAATACTCGGATAAAATCCCATCATTCTCATACCCGCTGGCAGACAGATTGGATTCAAAGGTAATCAGCCGTCCTTTGCATCTTTTCAGTATTGCCCTCATGAGTACCGCCAGGTAATGCTTCTGGTTCTGTTCTTCCAGTTCTTCCGAATACACATCCTGCGGATTCCAGGTTTTTGTCAAGACATGTGCATTGCTTAATTCTTTGACACTTCTGGGCGTCCAATTCTTACTGCTTATACTGGTTAGAATCACGACCTTGTTTTTCAGTGAACTCGCAAGGTATGCCACAGGGGTTGATAAGAGCACAAAGTCCCCCTCCAGTTTTTCCTCAATTTCAAAAATGCTTTCTGCTGACTTGATTCCACCGCGGATCATGGTAAGAAAATCCCGGCTTGCATTCCTGTTGAACCTTGAAACCACATCAACAAAAGTCTGCGCACTGTCGATCAGGTTTTTCGCCTGAAGAATATCCCCTTCTGTTACTTCTTTCGATATAAGTACCTCCAGGAAGACCTTCTGCAAAAATTCATTGATCGGCAAAGGGGTCGGCCTTTCCCTGTACTCACTGATCCAGGTTCGAATATATTCATATTTTTCAACATTATAATACCCTATTCTCTCAACCAGTCCCGGGAATTCTACATCAGGAAATTCTGCAAAAGGTCTCTGGCTGCACACTTCTCCGGCAAGCAGAGAGCTTCTCACCGGATCAATCTTCAGAAGGAGCCGGATCAAAGCTTTCACATCATCTCTGTTCGGCAGTACGCCATAGGAAGGATGACAAAGTTGTGCCAGTGTTATGAGTGCTTGAGAAAAGGGATTGTCAATGACCCTGCTTTTTCTGGTCAGGTTTTTGAGCTGATATCCCTGCTTCTCCAAAATTCTTCCTATGACAAATTCAGTCACCGGATCCGCATAGGTAGATATAATAGCAATATCCGAGGGATTATATCCCTCATGAGAAATCAGACGGCAAACCCTTTCCCCGACCTTTTCCAGCATCTCGCTTCTTAATTCAGTGGGTGGAACTCTTTCAATTCCGGTTTTTTCAACAGGTTTTAATCCCTTGATATTTTCTATACTGTCAAAAAGCATATCGGAAAACTCATACATAAAGTCACTGCAAGTATGGGATTTGGTAAGTTCAATCTTCTCGCACTTCCCGATGAGCTTCTGCTTTACATATTCGTGGTTGCTCCCAAAGATCTCTCCATATCCGCCTTCGTGGTTATATCCAAGCATACAGGACTGAAGGTTCGGGAGGATATATTCAATAAAGTCCACTTCTGTCGGAACGCATTCTTCAATATTATCCACGATCAAATGCTGCACTCTGCTAAAAAGCTGTTCTCGATAGTTTTCATCCTTTAAAAGGCAGTTATTGTAAAGTTCTACGGCCATCCCAAAGTCAAAAATCCCCAATTCCATACATCTTTTTCTATAGGCTGCAAGAATGCTGTCGGCATCCTTGAATATCTGTTTTTTCATGTCATCCTTCAGTTCGAGGGCATTATACAGCCTGTCTCCGATTTCATGATAAGGGATGTCCGAGGTTGCCGCCTTTACCAGATTTGCGGTCAAATCTATGGCAATTCTGTCGGTATATGCTGTCACTCCGGTGAAAATCCCCTTGCTCTCTCTCTGGGCTTCAATCACCTTCGATACAAGAAACTGAGCAGATTCAAAGGTCAAAAAAATCGGTTTGATACGCTTATTGACGATTTCCTTGCAATTTTTCACGATCATTGGATAGTAGGTCTTGATTTCTCCCTGGATAAAACCATAGTAAGAGGTTCTCCAAATCACGCTGGAACCTTTGAGAATGGTCTTGGTTCTCCATTCCAGGGATTGCGTTCTGTTTAACAGAAGGATCAGAATTTTCTCACTAGGGACATGCAGATTCTCAACCATAAATCTGTAGCGTTCAAGTAAGATAGCGGATTTACCGCATCCGGTCGGCCCTTTGAGGATCAACTTTGCATTGGTATCTTCTGACTCAATGATTCTTTTTGCTATAGAATCAAATTGAATGTTAATAAACGATCCCTCCGTACAAGCTACTTTTGCAGCGCGGCAAAGCTGCCTTTTGGAAACTCTCTGCCACGTATATTATACCATCAGCGGAAGAATAAAGTAACCCAGGAAAAATAAAAACACCTTGGTGAATCACGGAAAAGACTGCAAAGAAGAGCTGCCAACCCTTTATCTTGAACAGTCAAGTCCCTATACCCGGGATTCTTGTATCTTGTTTGATTCACAAAAGGATTAGCAGTAATATATTGGAGACAAAAAGGAATAATGTACGTATAATGTGAAGAAGTTGATAAATATCTTAAGGAGCAGAAAGATGAATGGTAAATTTGGTAAAGACCTGACAGTCGGAAGTATCCCGCAGCATTTGCTGACATTTTCAATACCGATGCTGGTTGGGAATCTCCTTCAAACAGGTTATAGCATTATTAATACAATATGGGTTGGAAATCAGGTAGGCGAAGATGCCGTTGGCGCAACTGCAGTGAGTTTTCCTATTGTTTTTATAATGATCGCCCTGGCATCCGGCATCACTTTGGCAACCACCATTCTGGTCTCCCAGCATTATGGAGCCAAGGAATACAATATGGTTGAAAGAGTCGTCAACAATTCCTTTGCTTTAGCATTGATCATAGGAATTATCCTTACAATCGCAGGCATTCTAAGCAGTGACTTTCTTCTGAGACTGATGAATACGCCTCCGAGTATATTTGTCATGGCTTCAAGTTACCTGAAGATCTCCTTGGCAGGGTTTATTCTCATGTACTTCAGCTTTTTGATTACTTCCATCCTTAGAGGGATCGGGGATACGCTGACACCGCTTTTCTTCATGTTTATCGGTATTGTCATCAACGCGGTACTGGATCCTTTTCTGATCATGGGGATCGGCCCCTTTCCAAAGCTAGGGCTCAACGGCGCTGCCTATGCATCGCTCATTGCTCAAGCCGTTGCATTCATCCTGGCCTGGTTTTATTTGAACAAACAAAATCACTTCGTGGCCATCAACCCCAAAAAATTCATTCTTGATAAACAAATTACCTTGTTGCTGTTTAAAATCGGGTTTCCTTCGATTATTCAGCAATCTCTGGTTTCTATAGGGAATGCCTTCATTACCACTTTTGTTAATGCTTTTGGTGCTGCTGCCATCGCTGCCTTCGGTGCTGCCGGCAGAGTCGACTCTATTGCTTTCATGCCGGCAATGTCACTGAGTATGGCTGTTTCAGCATTAACAGGACAGAACCTGGGTGCACAAAAGCCGGAAAGGGTCAAGGAAATTTTTAAGTGGGGTATCGTAATGACTTCAGTCATTACGATCATCATCTCTGTAATCGCTGTAAGCTTTCCCCATCTGATTCTAAGCATGTTCGGCTTTGGTCAGACGGAAAGCGGGTTTCAAATCGGTGTTGGGTATCTTAGGATTGTTGGCGCCTCTTATATCCTGTTCGCCATCATGTTTATTTCCAATGGTATCATCAATGGAGCAGGCCATACCATGACCACCATGATGTTTTCGCTTTTGTCTCTCTGGATTGTAAGAGTTCCTTTTGCATGGATTTTATCGGGAATGGCATTTGACAAGTTCTCCAATTCCTCCAATCGGTTTTTCCAAAGCTTGAGTACCCGCATTTTTTCCCATTTCAGATACGGCTTGACTGGAATCTGGATATCCATTGTCATTAGCTTTACTGTTGTTATGACCATAAGTCTTATGTATTATTTTTCAGGCAGATGGAAGAAAGCAGTTGTCAAATTCAAGGGTACGCCAGTACCTGAACCCGAGTTTGAGTAAAAACGGCACGTTATTATACTCTATACCTAAAATTTGATTTGCAATGAGAAACCCCTGCTGTTTAATAGTTGGCAGCAGGGGTTTTAATTGGAGCTTTGATTCTGGGAGTAATAATTTTTACGCCTTTGGGAATGATTTCAAAAACTGCTTCACGGCTGATCAGAATCTCTCCGTCAATATTCATCACGACAGGATTCCTGCATCGGATCGCAACGCTTTTTCCTGTATGAAAAGAAACTTCTTTGATTTCCCCATGGGTTCCTTTCATCAGCTTTGGAAAACAACTTAGAATCTTCAGGATATTCAGGTTTTTGATGGTACAGATCTCAAATTCACCGTCATCAATGATTGCCTCCGGAGCCGGCATCATCCCGCCGCCGTAGTACTTTCCATTTGCAATGGCGACCAACAGTGTATTCATATTCATCCTCTGTCCATCAATCACCAAATCAAGCAGATTGCCCCTATAAGAAAAGGCGGTAAAAATTATCCCTAATACATAGGCAAAACTTCCGGAAACCCCGGGAATCCGCTTAAACCTTCTGGCATTGTGTACGACTTCAGCATCAAAGCCCATGGATGCAATATTGACGAAGTACCGGTCATTCAGCCGTCCCAGGTCAATGTGCATTTCCTCTCCCTCTATTGTTTCCGATAAAATATTCTGCAGATTGACCGGGTTCCTGATGCTTTTAATAAAATCATTTCCAGAACCGCTTGGGATGATTCCCAGGCTGGATTGACTTCCTGCCATGCCGTTCAAAACTTCATTCAGTGTTCCATCCCCGCCTACGGAATAAATCCTTTCAACCCGTCTTGACACCTGCATCCTGGCGATCTCTGTAGCATGTCCCGGACCTTCCGTGACTAAAATACTGTACTCCTCGTTTCTTTGAGAAAAGTAAGCCTCTATCTGGGAAATATAGCTTAAAGCCTTTCCTTTGCCGGCGGCTGGATTTATAATAAATGAGTGTTTCATATAGACCTCAACATAACATTTGACTTTGGTTAAGTATATTATAACTTGCCCGTTCATTTTTTTCATCTATATTGAACGTACTGTTTGTTGAAATAGAAAATCAATGATTCGTAATTGAATTGTTCAATATAAATCATATTGGAACAGACTTCATTGCAATGATTTTTTCCTTACGCTTCAAATGTAGATTTCCTTGGGGCAAACAGCTAAATTAAACATAAAACTTTTAGAAAAAGGAAAAGAATATGCTCAACGAATTTTTCAAATTGCATAATTTTTCTATTAATTTGTGATATAATTTAATCCAAAGTCATATATATATGTCTCAGGTGTCACAATGTTCCCTTCAAACCGTTTTCTATCTTTCCTTTCCAAACGGTGACAGAGGAAGCTTTTTTGGACATGTGCAAACACAAATCTTGTACAGGAGATGATCAAATGGAAGGCAAAGAAATAATTGCGCTCTTACTTGCTGGAGGTCAAGGCAGCCGACTGGGCACTTTGACAAAGACCATCGCAAAACCAGCAGTATTATACGGCGGAAAGTACAGGATAATCGACTTTTCATTGAGTAATTGCATTAATTCCGGCATCGACACAGTCGGAGTATTGACACAGTACCAGCCCCTTAAGCTTAACACCCATATCGGAATCGGAAAGCCTTGGGATCTAGACAGGATCAACGGCGGCGTCACCATCCTTTCCCCTTATTTGAAAGCAGAAAATGGCGAATGGTATACAGGAACAGCCAATGCAGTTTACCAAAATTTACATTATGTCGATAAAATATCCCCTGAATATGTCGTAATTTTATCAGGTGACCACATCTACAAAATGGATTATTCGATGATGCTCGATTTCCACAAAAAAAACAATGCAGATGCAACCATATCCGTAATTCAGGTCCCTTGGGAGGAAGCAAGCCGATTCGGTCTGATGAATACCGATGAAGCAGGTAAAATTTTCGAGTTTGAAGAAAAGCCGAAAAACCCTAGAAGCAACCTGGCTTCCATGGGGGTATACATATTCACCTGGAAGGTTTTAAGAGAGTATCTTGAAAGAGACAGCAACATGAAAACAGACCATGATTTCGGCAAAAACATCATCCCCATGATGCTGAATGAAGGCCGGAGCATGTGGGCATACAGGTTCAACGGGTATTGGAAGGATGTTGGCACTATTCAGGCCTTCTGGGAATCCAATATGGATCTGATCAAGCGTGTCCCTGAATTCAATCTTTTCGATCCTGCCTGGAAGATCTACACTACAAACCCTGTAAAGCCGGCTCATTATATCGGTCCTAACGGAAGTGTTAAAAAGTCTATCATTGCAGAGGGATGCATGATCTACGGTGAAGTAAAAAATTCAGTCATCTTCCCCGGAGTCTACATCGGCGAAGGAACTGTTGTCGAGGATTCCATCATCATGTCCAACAGCCGTGTTGAGTCAAACTGCCATATCCTGCAGAGCATCTTAAGTGAAAAAGTCAGGGTTGGCAATAATGTTAAAATCGGGATTGGAGAAGCCGTTATCAATGAATTAAAACCCTCCATCTACGATTCCGGAATCACTGTCGTTGGAGAAGAGGCAAAGGTTCCGGATCACTGCGTCATCGGCAAAAATGTATGCATCGATATCGGTGCAAGCTGTGAAGACTTCTGCTCCTTGGAAGTTCCTTCAGGAAAAAGTGTATTTAAAGGAGGCGTTTGCGAATGAAAAGCATCATGGGTTTAATACTATCAGGCGGAAGAAATGCCAAGTTGAAGGAATTGTCTGAAATTCGTTCCGTGGCTGCTCTCCCTGTTGGAGGTAAATACAGAGCCATTGACTTTTCACTTTCCAACATGGTCAATTCAGGCATTACGAATGTAGGAATTCTGACACAATACAGCTTCCGTTCCTTGATGGATCACTTGGGATCCGGAAAGGAATGGGATCTCGACAGAAGATATGACGGTCTCTTTATCTTCCCCCCCTATCTTGCAGGTGAAGGTTCCGGTTGGTACCGGGGTACTGCAGATGCTATGTACAATAACCTTACGTTCTTAAAACGCAGTAATGAAGAATATGTCGTCATCACTACCGGAAACTGCGTCTATAAAATGAGTTTTAATGATGCCCTTTCCTACCATATCGACAAAAATGCCGATATTACGGTAATTTACAGAGAAATGAATGATTTCTCTCAGGAAGATCTTTCTCTTCTTGGTATTATGGAACTTGATGCGGATGGACGGGTCACAGATCTTCAGGAAAAGCCTTTGAATCCTAAAGGAAATATTGGATCCATGGGGATCTACATTATGAAAAGAACGCTCCTGATCTCCCTCATTCAAGAAAGTGTTGCTCATGGAAATTACGATTTGGTAAAGGACATTCTGATTAAGAACTTGAATACTCTGAAAATTTATGGTTATAGATTTGACGGTTATTGGAGATGCTTGAGCTCGATTCAACTTTACTATCAATGTAATATGGAGTTTTTGAATCCCGATATCTGCAATACCCTGTTTATGGACGGCGGAAAGATCTTCACTAAAGTAAAAGATGAACCCCCCGCCAAATATAACGAGGAGGCCGATGTAAAGAACTCTATCATTGCAGATGGCTGCATTATCGAGGGAACAGTAATCAATAGCGTTCTTTTCCGGGGCGTTACTGTAAAAAAGGGTGTTGTGATCAAGAACAGTATTGTAATGCAGGATACAATGATTGAAGAGGATGTTAAGCTGGAGCATGTAATCGTGGACAAAGACAGCGTGATCACCTGCGGAAAAGAACTCAAAGGTGAAGCCAATTGGCCGGTCATTGTCGGAAAAGGTACGGTTGTGTAAGCTAACGGAATAAGGCGATTTGATTTAAAACCTAAAAAGGCACGCAATATTTGCGTGTCTTTTTATTGTTCCCGGGAACGATTGTAACACTTTCCCAACCGTTAACATAAAATGCAATAGAAGAAATTATATTGTAGTCCCTAACGGAAGGAGCGAACTTTATGGCTGAAGACGAAAGAGTTGACGGCTTTGCAGGCGGTAACTTCACAGCTTTATTGTCTAAACATATCGGAGAAACTGTCACGATTTTCACCAGCAGCGGCGGAGATTCCGGCTCTGGCTTTACAGGGGTCATCCTTACAGTGACTCCGGTTTTTGTAAGGCTAATTACCAGAATCGGCCCACCTCCAGGATGCTCTTTAGGAAATGCATGCAGTAACTTCGGTATCGGTGCCGGTGCTTATGGGAAGGGCGGATACGGCAAAGGCGGATATCCCGATGGCGGATATGGAGGCTATCCTTTTGCTGGTCCTATTTCGCCGGCAAACGTAGTAGGTGCAATGGAAGCCGGCGGCTGGAACGGTTATCCCGTTTATACCGTCGGTTCCGTAACAGACATTCCTCTTGCAGCGATTGTTTCCTTTGTTCATAATGCTGTATAATTGCCTGATCAGAATTCGAAAATCATATAGAAAGCCTGGCGTTCCTTCGCCAGGCTTTCTGTATAACCATCTCTTATTAACGGTTCCTTATCATGATTTCATCAACGATGCCGTATTCTTTTGCTTCTTCCGCTGTCATAAAGAAATCTCTTTCCACGTCTCTTTCAATCTTCTCTAATGGCTGGCCCGTTCTTTCACTATAAATCTTATTGATTTTATTTTTTGATTTCAATATCCAGTCCGCATGAATTTTTATATCCGTTGCCTGCCCCTGGATTCCTCCGCTGACCAGGGGTTGATGAATCAGGATCTCACTGTTGGGCAAGGCAAAGCGCTTCCCCTTTGCACCGGCGGTCAGCAGAAAGGATCCCATGCTTGCTGCAAGTCCTACGCAGATGGTTGAAACATCCGGTTTAATATGCTGCATCGTGTCATAGATCGCAAATCCTGCTGTGATTGATCCCCCGGGACTGTTGATATAGAAATGAATATCCTTGTCCGGGTCTTCTGCCTCCAAAAACAACATTTGGGCAACAATCAGACTTGCTGTATTATCATCCACCCTATCGCTTAATAAAATGATCCTGTCTTTCAGCAGCCTAGAAAAAATATCATAGGAACGCTCGCCTCGATTTGTTTGCTCTACTACTACAGGTACAAGACTCATGTTTTTTCCTCCTTTGAACCAAGTGAAATCGATGGTTTATTTCAATACCAATTAAGCTGCCATACGAATTGCGTTGCTTCTCTGCCTCTGCAGCTTTTGGTTCGCTTTAAACATAATTTGAATATTCGGCTGTTGCTTCAATACTAAGCCCATGTTCCTGTATTCTCTGGGTGTCATGCCGAAACTCTTTTTAAAAGCTCTCGAAAAAGACTCTTGTGAGCTGAATTGATATTTCAGCGCAATCTCGGTTACTTTTTCCCGGGTTTCAACCAAATCATTGGCGGCTTCCTCCAGCCTTCTTTTTCGAATATATTCCGCCATGGGCTCTCCTACTACCTTATGGAACAGCCTGTGGAAGTAAAATTTAGAAAAGTGGGATTGCTTCGCCACTTTGCCAAGATCAATTTTTTCACATAAGTGTTCTTCAATATAATCTACGGATTTTTGAATTTCTTTGCTGTAGTCCATTTCACACCTCCGAACATCCTTCTACTAGTATTATATACAAATAGAATGGAAAATTCCTGACATTCCTTGCTTAGTTTAGTTTACTTTAATTCAAGCAAAATGTCTGAGGATTAATAAGTCTACTTTATATAATTCACCACGTCAACAACTCTCTTTGGAGCGACCGGTTCCTTCTCAAGTGCTTTATATCCTAAAGCTACTGAATAAACCGGTTCATACCCTTCCGGAATATTCAGCTTCTTAACTTCATCCTGCTGTGTATAAAAAAACCGGAGCAATCCAATCCATACCGAGCCAATATTCAAACTTTCTGCTGCCAGGAGCATGTTTTGAATTGCAGCTGAACAGTCCGCCATCCATGAGATTGCAGTCTTTCTTGCAGAAACAACAATCAATGTCGGCGCTTTATATGTAATATTGGTCCTGGGATTGAGCGCCATTCTTCTCATCCATTCTATATCCGCACTGACCATGATTTCCTTCGCTTTGTCTGCCATATACTGTATGAGCTCCTTATTCTGAATTACAGTAAAATGCCATGGCTGCTCGTTATGCCCGCTGGGCGCATACATTCCGGCCTCAAGAATCAGTTCCAGTTCTTCCTGTTTGATCTGTTCTTCCTTAAAAGAGCGGATGCTCCTTCTTTTCTTAATTGTCCTTAATACTTCATTCATTCTATTTCCTCCTTGATTTCTCTATACAAAATATTGTTTGCTTGAACTAGCAATAGAATCAACTATACAAAGAATATCACTACTTAAAAATTTTTTTAAGTACGCACATATTTGATATATAGTATCATAAATGATATTATTGGATTGGAAAAGAAACCAAATCAAGGAGAAAAGCATGACAAAGCCAGTAAAATCCATTGAACAATGTCCAATGGGTGTTTCGATAAAAATTTTAAGCGGAAAGTGGAAAATCTATATCTTATGGTATTTACGAAACGGAGCTGTCCGGTTTAATGAACTCCAAAGAAAACTTCCCAGAATAACACAGAAAACATTGACTCAACAGCTGAGAGAATTGGAGATGGACGGCATTATCGTCCGGCAGGTCTATCCGGAAGTTCCGCCCAGAGTTGAATACAGCCTTTCCAAGCTGGGTGAAAGCATCAAGCCACTCCTGGCCTCTATGTGTAAATGGGGAATCTACTATCAGAAAGTTCGTACCCTTGCTCCAAAAGAGCCTGGTGAAAAAAGTTCATAATCAGAAACTAAAGACTCACTATTTTAGCGAGTCTTTAGTTTTTAGTATCCCTGATGGATTGCTTCCTGGCATCTCTTTTGAATAAAGTTGATCTCTTCCTCAGGCTTTCCCAGCATTTGCAGGAAATATCGGTGTTGTTCCGGTGAGTGCTTCTCAAATTCGAAATGCCATCGTTCTGCCGCTTGATCCGTAGTTATACCGGCGGAATTCAGAATAAGGTTCATGGTCTTGGCATCCAACGATTGCAGATTATTTTTTGCATTAAAATTCTGAAACATATTGATGATCACATTTTGCTGCTTTTTCAGATTGCAGATTTCCTCGTTCAGTTCGCTCAATCGTTTCAGCAAAGCAGCAATCACATGCTGCTCCGTAGTGTTCAGCAGTCTGCTGATATCTTCCAGAGGAACCCCTGCTTCTCTGAAAGTCATGATATTCTTCAGCCGCTCAATATCGCTTTCATTGTACAGCCGGTATCCGGCCTCGCTTCGTCCGTTTGGCCTTAAAAGGCCGATTGAATCATAATAAAGCAGCGTAGTCCGCGAGATTTTAAACATCCTCGCCAATTTTCCTACAGATATCGCCATCCCATTCCACCACCAAATCCTTCTTTTCGAATCAACCCATTCAAGATTAATTCCATTTCTTTGCTTAATATTGGTATAAGACCAGTTTAACCTATAAAGCTATAGACAGGTCAATACTTTTAAAATATTTTTCTGTAAAATGAAAAGGTAACTTCGTGTTTGCAATAGTAAATTCGTATTCCATGACGTTAGTCTTGCACCAGATTATTTGATAAAATGAGTATGCAAGTGGATTCCTCCATGCTAAGGAGGTAATTATGTCTGTTAAAAAATATGATGGTAAACATTTAACCACAACACAACGTATCAAAATCGAAAAAGGCCTGATGGACGGAGATTCCTTCGCATCTATCGCACGAAACATGGGCAAACATCCCAGCACTGTTGCGAAAGAAGTTAAGAAATACCGCCACTTTCCGAAACGTGAAAATCAAGACAAGCAACTACAGTGTGCTTTCTATAAAGCTTGTCAGGTGCATTTCCTCTGCGATAAAAATGATTGCATAAGGCCTTGTAAGCTATGCTTCGATACCCCGGGTTTTGAGAGAAAATGTTCACTTATATGTCCCGATTACAAGGAAAAGATCTGCCCCAAAATTCATAAAGCTCCCTATGTCTGTAACGGCTGTTCTAAATTTAAAAGATGTGATCTACAGCATGCCCTTTATTCGGCTCAACAGGCAGATGCATCCGCTCATGAACTTTTGGTCTCCTGCCGGGACGGGATCAACCAATCTGCTGCTGATATAGCCATCCTGGATGACCTCATTTCTCCGCTTTTGAAGCAAGGACAGTCTCTAGCTCACATTTATGCGCATCATGGCCACGAAATTCCTTGCAGCCGTAGAACTCTGTACAATTACATTGACAAAGGAGTATTTACCGCCAGGAACATTGATTTGAGACGGCGCGTACGCTACAAATGCAAGGAACGTAAGAAAGGGACTCGAATCAGCCTTTCTGCCCGTGAATTTCGTATCGGACGCACTTATGATGATTTCTCTTCCCTGATGAGAAATCATCCAGCGTCATCCGTAGTAGAGATGGATACCTTAGAAGGTGGACGTGGAAACAGTAAGCAAGCCTTTTTAACGATGTTCTTTCGCAACTGTTCCCTGATGCTTATCTTTGTACTTGCAGAAAAGACCCAGGAATGCATTATCGAGGTCTTTGACATCCTTTCTCACAAGCTTGGTGTCCAAACTTTCCAGGAACTTTTCCCAGTCATCCTTACCGACAACGGAACTGAATTCCAGTTCCCTGAACGACTGGAATGCGATAAAAACGGTGAAACCCGCACAAGGATCTTTTACTGTAACCCGAACAGTTCCTGGCAGAAAGGTATGATAGAGAAGAACCATGAATACATCCGCTATGTCATTCCAAAAGGTCAAAGCCTGGATCCTTACAACCAGAAAGATGCCACTCTTTTAATGAACCACATCAATAGTGAAGCAAGAGACAGCCTGAACGGTTGCACTCCATTCAGGCTGTCTCTCATGCTTTTAAGCAATAAGCTGCACAAACTACTGAAACTGGTAGAAATCCCACCAGATGACGTCACACTGCAGCCGCCACTCTTGAGATAACTTTAACTGCATTGTGGAATCCACTGCCGAATTTAGTCCTGCACTAAAAAGACATGTGGAAGTTAGTTTTGCACGCTGTTTCAGATGTTTGTTTACTATGCAAAAAATCAGTAGACAGACATCCTTAAGGTCATTATACAGCCTGTTTTTAGCTTCGTAAAGTGAGTAAATGATGATTTATGTCCTGCATTTTCAAAGCTTTCAGCGAATCAAGAATTTACCTTTTCACTTAACGTTAAAATATTTTTCAGACCTCTTTACTTTATCTGCGTAAAATTTTATAATAGCGTTAAGTAATTTAACAGTGTTAAACAGGGGTGATTCATATGACCATCAAAGATCGTCAAGAACGTGAAAGAGAAGAAATGCGTGAACTGATCCTGAACGCTGCCAACAAGATCATGAGTGAAGAAGGAATAGATAAACTTTCTGTAAGAAAAATTGCCAACAGGATCGAATATTCTCCCACCATCATCTATCACTACTTCCGTGATAAGGATGAAATCGTCGAGCATCAAATGAAGAGAGGGTATCAAAAAATACTCACTGCCTTGTCTTCAGTGAATTCTGTCGAAGGTTCCCCCGTGGAAAGATTAAGAGCGCAGACTCGAAAATATATAGAAGCTGCCCTAAAAATGCCCGACGAGTATAAAGCTGCACAACTGAGTACCTCTCCGGCAATTCTGGAGTATACTTCTTCCCTTTTTAAAGGTGCCGCAAGCAAAAAGCCTGCTTTAAGGATCCTTACCCAGTGCCTGAAGGAGATTTATAAGGATAAAAATGTGGATGACAGCTTCATAGAATTGACAGCTCAGGTTCTTGCTGCTTCTACCTTTGGATTGATCATCAAACTGATCCTCGAGAAAGATATCGGGGAGGATCAGAGAAATCAGCTCATTGATCACTATGTCCACAGCATGATTGATGGAATGATATTGGGAAAATCATTGGAGAACGTGTAAAAGGGGGAAATTCTTTATGGAAATTCGCAAAAGCCGCACTGCTGCAATCATGACACTGCTCCTTTCGATTCTGGCTCTTTATGCGTCATTGGCCGGAGTTTTGGACAAAAACATATACCAGGATGTATTAAAAGCCGGTACAATTTCACACTTTTTATTGGTTGGTTCCATCGCACAGGATATCATCTTTATTCCCCTTAGCATCATCCTGGCCATATTATCTATCGTTTTTCTAATTCGTCCCGGACTTCAATCCCTCATTGCAATCATTGGACTCGCCTGGTGCTTCTTCTATGGTTATGGACTTTATGTAATCCAGGGACAGTATACTTCAATATACATCATCTATTTGTCCATCTTCGGGCTGTCAATCTACAGCATGATCTGGGGATTTCTCAGCTTTAAGCCGGAAGCGGCAGCACAAACCCAGCTGCCAAGAGCATTGCGCATATCCATTGGTGTATTCTTTATTTTCATACTATGTGTGCTTGTTCCAGGCTGGCTGCTTAGGATGACACCGGATATAGCAAAGCATATCCCCGATGATACCTACGCTGTTTTCATTATGGATTTATGTCTGGTCTTCCCTGCCCTTGCCCAAATAGCTGTAATGCTATTCCGTAGAAAGCCCTGGGCCAATATTCTGGCGGGTGTAGCTTTGATCAAAGCTTTAGCACTTTGTTTATCCTGGGCCTTCAGCCAATGGTTTTCCCCCTTTTATGCCGGCTTCGAATTTGATTATGGCATGACTGCAATTTCTACTATTCTGACGGTTGTCAGCTTCGCACTATTGATCCCTTATATGTTAAAATTAAAAAAGGGGGAATCAATCCATGGATAAGAAGTTTATACTCACGGCGCTGTTCCTGTTAGCCGCTGCGGTCATTTCATTTTTAACCTATCAATCCCAAGAACTCAAAAGAATCTATATGGCAGAAGTAAAAAAAGGCACCAAACGTACATCTCAACAAAGAAACTCAATCTTAACTGAAAGTGATATCCTGCATCTCCCTGAGCCCGTCCGGAAATACCTCAGGTATGTAGGAGTCATCGGCAAGGAAAAGGTGTTCAGTGTCAAAGCAGTTTGTGAAGGCGAAATGAAGCTTGATCCAAAAAAGGGTTGGGTTAAGATTAATTCCGAACAGTATAATTTCTTTGATGATCACCCTACCCGGTTGTTTTACATGAAAGCTTTGATGTTTGGACTTCCCGTCCTGGGTTTGCATTCCTATACAGATGAAGCGGCCTATATGCATATTAAAGTTGCCGGACTGTTTACGGTACTTGATTCCAGAGGCCCTGAAATGAGAATCGGCGATACTACCACCCTGTTTAATGATATGTGTTTTTTCGCGCCTGCAACCCTGATTGACCACAGAATTCAATGGGAAGCAGTAGACCCCCTGACTGTAAAAGCAACTTTTACAAACCAGGGGACAACAATTTCTGCTGTGCTGTATTTTAATGAAAAAGGAGAATTAGTCAACTTTATTTCAAATGACAGATTTTATATCCCCATGGATGGATCCTCGCAAAAGGCAGTATGGTCAACTCCAATCAGCAATTACAAGGATATTGGCGGTCTTAAACTTCCCTCCTATGGAGAAGCTGTCTGGAAGTTACCGGAAGGCGATTATTGTTACGCAAAATTCACGAATATAAAGGAAGTCAAATACAACAGTGAAGGATTTTAATCGATTTGCTTTCATAGGACTCGGGGCCGCAAATCAAATTTTATAGAATTTTTATAATTGGTTTATGGGGAGTTTAGAAATGGTGTATATACTAAGAACGTAGAAATAAAAGTAAAGAGGTGGAATCCCATGAAAAAGTTTGCAGTTGTTTTGTGTGTCGTTGTAGTTCTTGTGTTAGCAGCCGCTGCCGGCTTGTATTTCAAATTGTCATCAACTCCTGTCCCAGTGATTGAAATCGGAACAGTAGATCTGAAGAATGTCCATGATGGCTCGTATACCGGAGAATTTGACGGTGGCCTGGTAAAGGCTGCGGTAAAAGTCGATGTTGCTGATCACAAAATCACTTCTGTCAAAATACTGAAACATGAATGTGGAACCGGAAAAAAAGCAGAAGTCATCACGAAAGACATTGAAAAAAATCAATCTTTGAATGTAGATACGATCAGCGGTGCAACCTTAAGCAGCAACGTAATCCTGAAAGCGACCGAGATCGCGCTTACTAAAGGTAAGCCGTAGATTTTTATAATATAAGAAACATTGTCAATGAAAACATGAAGTTTTTAGGAGGATCGTATGAAAAACATAATTATTTATGCGACCAAATACGGCAGCACTGAAAAAGCTGCAAAAATGCTAAAATCAAAACTGACCGGAGATGTTCTTCTAGTGAATGTATTGAAGGAAAAAGTCCCATCACTGGAAGAGTACGATCAGATTATTCTTGGCGGTTCCATTTATATGGGGAGAGTTCAGAAGGAATTGACCGAATTCATAGAAAAGAATCTATCCTTGCTATTAAAGAAAAAAGTAGGTTTGTTTATTTGTGCAGGAAGTCCGGATCCTGCAGCGAGACAAAAAGAGCTTGAAACTGTCTTCCCTGCAGAGCTTTACAACCACGCTTCTACAAAAGAATTGTTCGGATATGAGCTAACTTTTGAGAAGATGGGTTTTCTGGACAAGACCATCACAAGAGCAATGAAAGGTGATAAAAACAGCGTCTCCGAGTTAAACGAAGCAGCCATGGAGAGATTTGCAAAAGTAATGCTCGATACATAGAGCATTACTTTTTTGTCCTTAGAAAAATTATTTTTCCGTGAGACCATTATCCATTGCTCCCTTCAAGATAATAGGAAGCGAACAATCTCACCATTAATCAAATCTGCTTGTTCATGATTGAGTGCATGACCCGCATTTTGAACTATTTTATAATTCAACCGGTGCTCCTGGAATGCTTTAATGGCTGCGTCGTGATAAGACAGCCGGTCGCAGTCACCAAGCAAAAATAAGGCTTTGTCTCTGATCGTTGCAATTTCATTATCCCCAAATCTTACAATCTTATGAGACATCATTGCTCTATTGTTAAAGTATTTCAACAAGTAAACCCAATGGCGCATAAGTTCCTGATTATTTTCGAACACCGTTGAATTTGGGCCGCACATTTTTCTCAACAACTTTCTCGCATTTTTCTCCGTGGGGATCAGCGCTTCCGGTAAAAAAACCTTCATCATTCTGAACAAGGGATTGGGGGCGCTTTTACATGCAATTGAACCAGACATGCAAACGATTTTGGGAACCCGTTCCGGTCTTTTCATTGCATAGTGCTGAGTCAGGTATGCCCCGTTGGATACGCCTGCAATATACGCACTGTCAATATTAAAAGCATTAAGGATATCATCAATCCACTGGGCTTGAGTAAAGCTTTTAAAATAGTGTTCATTGGGCTCACTTTTCCCAGGTCCTCCGATAGTATCTGCTGCGATAACAAAGAAATGCCTTGCAAGTTCCTGAATGTTGTAAATCCACATAAGTGCAGAATTATCACCAACCCCGTGGAAAAGCAGCAGTGGCGGATTCTCATGTTGTCCAACCGTAATCACATGCGTTGAACCAAAGGTTGTTTCAATATCTGTCTGTTCCAGATCCACTCCCCAAAGTGTCAGCAGCTTATTGTAAGATTCATAAATCAACCTTTTTCCTTCTTCGCTTTTAAAACGCTTCATCATATCCTAATTGCCCCCCTATCCAATCAATCTTACATTGATGGATTCTTTCTTAAAAAACTTAAAACCATATCCGTTGTTGGGAAAGGTATGTTCTTTCCATACTGCATTCTCGTAATTCCCAATCCCTGAATTATTGAAAAATAGGTAACCGCCAGCGTCATCGCATCCGCATCAACAAATTCTCCGGACTTCTGACCCTCAATGATGATGGGGATCAAATGTTCAAAGGGCTTTTTGATCTTCTCTTTTGATATTTTTACGGCTTCCTCGGGAATTGCTTCCGATGTTGTTGCCTGCAGCATGATCAAGCGCCAGTGCTGCATGGCGATGCTGTCCGGACATAAAAATGCTTCCGTAAGCCAGTAGATTTTTTCGTAGGGTGTTCCCTGCATTTCAGCTGCATATTGAACCGAATTCCCGGCACCATCTGCCGCCAGATCAACGATTTTGATAAAAATATCATCCTTGGATTTGAAATAATTATAAACAAATCCCTGACTAAAGCCTGCTTTAGCTGCGATATCCTTGATTTTGGTTCCTGCCAGTCCCTTTTTCGCAAACACTTCAATAGCATTTAAGAGGATCTGCCGTGTACCTTTATCCGGAATAGCTTCTTCAAATCCCTTCATAAATCTCTTTTCTAATGTTTCGCTTTGTTCAGACATGCTTTTCCTCCAACGATGATCTGCTTTTTTACAATATGAATGAACGTTCATTCATATTGTAATATTTTAACAGTGACATGTCAATGCCATTTGCCTTTTATTATTCTGATTAACGATAAATAGACTGATTCCAAATATACTTCCTATGATTTCACCACATAATCATTCCAATCTTAGTGTCGTTATCAGATTTCCACCTTAATAAATTAAAGCATATCAATACATAATAAGTATATTGATCATAGTGAATTCGCTTTTGTGATAAAAATACTTGTGAGAATCGGAAGTGATATTTTGGATCAATTGATCCTTGTGAGCTGGAAATCGCTCCTCATTTTTTTTATGTTGGTAGTTTTATCAAGAAATATCGGGCGAAAACTACTTGCACAGATGTCTTACTTTGATTTTACCGTAGGCATCACCATCGGTTCAATCTCCGGCTCTTACGTCGTACAAATGGTTCAGGGCATGTGGGTTCTCATTGCTCCAATTATCTTGACGTTATTGGCAATTTCATTCGACTATTTCCATTTAAAAGCGCTTCGCCTAAGAAAGCTTGCCGAAGGTGAACCGGTCGTCGTTATCCAAAATGGCCAGATTCTCGAAAAAAGCATGAAAAAACTTCGTTACCACCTAGATAACCTGGAATCCCAACTGCGCGATAAAGGGATATTTGATTTCAATGAGGTTGAGTTTGCCATTTTAGAACCTCATGGTCAGTTGAGTGTTTTGAAGAAATCACAGTATCTCCCACTAACACCGGAGGATATGAAAATCAGCACAAAGTATAAAGGAATGTCGACTGAGATTATTAAAGATGGACAGATTTTCGAAAAAAATCTCAGGCAGAACAACCTAACCATGGATTGGCTCAAAGAGGAACTTCAAAAACGTAAAATAAAAAGCGTCTCTGATATTACCTATGCCGCACTAAATACAAGCGGTGTTCTGTATGTAAGTTTAAAGCAAAGTAAACTTACGTATGCTCAAAAAGTTGAAGATTAATTTCACCGACCTTCAGTAAAAACTCGCCATTTCCGGCGAGTTTTCTTATCCACTCCATTTCTTTCGATCTCGTGCTGATTATCATTCATCACTCCATCGTCTGCATGGGATCTGCTTCTGCCAATGCGCTGACGGGAACATCGATGTTCTGATCTGTTCCGATG
>JAOAAU010000146.1 GCA_026418695.1 Clostridia bacterium | reverse complement strand
AAATAATGCATTTCCCACACCAACCACGCAAACAGCAAAGATAGGCAGAAAATCTAACGGTATTGCTGCAGCTGTCAGTAAGCATCCGACTGCTGCAACTCTGCTTGGAGTAAATAGTTTATCCGTCATATACCCAAGTAGGGGTTGCGTTGCAAAGGCAAGGAGGTTGTAAAGAAGTACAATGGAAAAAGCATTCACCAGCGTTGTACCCGTTCCTGCAATGCCAACAACAAGAGCTGCACAAGCAGCGTCTACCAAAGCATGGGCAATACTATTCGTAAATAAAACCGGTAATCGATACTTTAACATTTTTTGTTCCCCTACACATGTTATACTTCCTATTATATCATTACATAACGATATTTTGGTTATATACATGTGCTCTAAGAATAAAAAGACTTCTGTTTATCCTTTATTCGGATAACAAAAGTCTTACCATTGGTACTATCTATCAAGTAATACGGGTCACAGAAGCTAATGTGACTAGAAATATCAATTTAAATAACCTTAAATAGCGTGATTTGCGTTTCATGACAAGGACCCTCCTTTTAATGTGGTTTATACCAATTTTACAGTTTATAGAAACCTCACGGCTTCGTTCTTATCAACCGAATCCCGGCAAGTATTGCCACTCCGCACACCAAAGTATTTTTGTTATTCTCCAAGCTGAAATACTCCTAAGCACACATATTTTCCATTCTATTTTACATCTGCTGTAATAATTTATCAACAACTGTAAAGAAATTGTAATCAGTGTTTTACAAATACGTTAAGTTCCCTTTCGGGTTCGATTCCTGAACATATAAGTAAAAAGACTTTGATTTTTTAATCAAAGTCTTTTCTTTTCTGGCGTCCCGGACAGGAATCGAACCCGTATCAGTGGAACCGGAATCCACCGTCTTATCCATTAGACTACCGAGACATCATTCAGCTACTTCACTACCAATATATTATAACAGGATTTAATGTTTTTACAACTGTAATTCAACGGAAATTTATCGACAAAAAACTTATTCTTACTTATTATCCATACTTTCCACCTATTTATTCTTGTCTTTATCACCTTGTTTTAATCCTTCGGGGTCCATGTAGACCCAGGACCAGCTATCCTACCATTAATTAAAGAGATAGACAAAAACCCCTTGTTCAACGAGTTGAACAAGAGGTTTTGCAAACTCTATACTTTAAATCTTTTAACTCCAAGCGCCAGTTTATTTGCCATTTCTGCAAGCCTGTCCGACGCATCCGCAATATGATGCGTGATCGAAGTCTGCTCTTCTGTAGAAGCGGCCACCTCTTCCGTTCCCGCAGCGGATTCTTGCGCAATGCTTGCAATGTTTTGAATCTCGTCTGCTGCGGAAGCAGCTTCCTGAGTCAATTCACCGGATGCCTCAGAAACAAATTTGATATTACGGGTGATTTCATGTACCGCAGATGCCAGGTGTCCAAAAATCTTTATTGTCTCCGAAAGTGCTTCTGCCTGTTCTTCTGCAACGGATTTCGTCTTATCCATCTTCGCTGCCGAGGCTCCTACACTTTCCTGCACTTGACGAATTATCTCAGTAATTTGCTTTACAGAATGCGAGGATTGTTCAGCAAGCTTCCGGATCTCTTCTGCTACCACCGCAAAGCCTTTTCCCTGTTCTCCCGCCCTGGCTGCTTCAATCGCAGCATTTAAAGCCAACAGGTTTGTTTGCTCCGCGATTCCTTTGATCACTTCAAGGATTTGTCCGATCTCACTGGATTTGTTATTCAGGTCGGCAACCGACTCGGACACTTCGGAAACCACCGCTACATTCTCTTTTACCTTGATTTCCTGCAATCTAACAGATTCTTCCCCTTCTTTCACTGCAGCTTCAGACTGCTCCGTCAAATGTTTGGCTTTGTTCATGTCCTCCGCGATTTTTCTAAGGCCTTCAACAACCTGACTGATACGAACATTGCTTTTCTCTGTGGACCGAGCCTGGTCACTGGCGCCTTTTGCAAGTTCAGTCACTGCTAATGCAACCTGTTCCGTTACTTTTCGGACCTCTTCGGAAGAAGCTTTGGACTCTTCGGAAGATTCAGCAACCGTGCTGCTCAGTTCTTTTACTTCCCTGATCAGCCTATTGAACTCATCGATCATCAGATTCAAGTTATCTGCAATCAATCCTATTTCGTCCCTTCTCTTGACCGAGGTCCGTAAAGTCAGATCTCCTGCAGCAACCGCTTTTATTGATGTTAGTATATTATTAACACTTCTTACAATCTGTCCTGTGAAGAAAATAAGGATGAGTATACCGACAACAATTGCCGCCAAACTCACTGATCCAAGAATAATCGTCAGGGTCCGGATCTCCTTATCCGCTTTTTCCTTTGCAACCCCTGTAAACCACATACCAATCACTTTTCCGCTGCCATCTTTGATCGGAATGTATTTGGTCAAACACTTCATATTAACAACTTTCGCTTCTCCGGAGTAAGGGGTGCCGTTCTTTAAAACCGTATTGATCACGTTTTCTGCTGCTTTGGTATTAACCGCCCTGCTTCCGTCCTCCTTGAGAACATTCGTTGAGACTCTGGTATCGCCCTGAAAAATCGTTACAAAGGACCCTGTCTGCTTCTTGATCTCATCTACAAGTGTATAATCCTCATTTATGACCTTATCCCCTTTAAGAAGCTTTCCGTCCTTAATGGACCACTCCCCGGGGTAACTCTTTTCAAGATAGGAATATCCAAGACTCATGTCGCTGTTTAGCTTCTCTTGAATATTAAATATGATCATATTTCTTACGCTGTAGTTTACAACATCCATTAATGCCATCACGGTAATGACTAGAAGCAAAATGAAAATTACCAGAAGCTTACCTCTTAACTTTAGATGCATACTGACCCCTCATTTCAAAGAAATAAATTGTACTATAACAAACCGCGAAAAAGGTTTATTCTTGAACGATGTATTTAGAAAAGTGATTTTAGAATTTCTCTTTTACATATCTCAAATTATTTATCGGCAAATAGAAAATATAATTGAGCAAAAGAATGAACAATCCTAAATTATGTGTTTCCCTAATTATTTCATAGTAATTCCTGCAGTGATCAGTGCTGAAAAAGAAAGGAAAGCCATCACCGTCATCCCAATTCTGACCCATCCAATGGTCTCATGAGACACCGTACACTCTGCTTCTTTATCCCAGCTTGTGATCCCCTGCCGGACAAGCCGCATATAGGCAAAGGAAGCTGTAATTGGCGTGATGAGTCCTGCCCCTAATCCCTTAAACCAAACTGCCAGGCTTCTTTGCAGCGCTTGCTGATAACTCAGTTTACTGCCATCGGCATTTCTGACTTTTACTTTAAGAATCCACTTTCCAGGGGTCCAACCCCATGTTGCCAGCAGCGCAGCTTCAACAAAGGCCCACAAAAAAACCAGAACAAAGCTGATGATCGTTTCGTTTTTCATAATAAAAGCAGGTTCAGCCAAACTTACCACTGTCAGTAAGGTTAAAGCGACAAAGATATTATCCAGGTTTCTGGCCCAGTATCTTACCCAGGGCCTGATCTGGGAACTCGGTTTGCTTGGCCTTTTTGTACTGTATTCATTTTCAATCTCTGAAAAAAAGTCTTTCATTCCCTCATACCCCATACAATAAAATCAATATAACCACCAGGCCGCCAATAATTTTAAAGCTTCCTTACTTCAGCAGCACCATCAGGCCTTTTTCATAAATAAATCTGAACGCCAGGTTTAAAAGATCTCCATACAACAGTGCGATAAGAAATATCCATCCTTTAAGAACCCCTCTGAAATTGAAGAGTACGGAAGACCCTCTTGTAATGGCAGCATAATACCAAAAATACGTTGCCAGCAAAACCAGCTGTAAAACTGCTACAAGTAGCGGATTTACCGACGTATCCCCAATCCTGGTCAGTACAACGGACATCACAATATCGATGGGAGTTACCACAAGGTTTGCAAGGATATACACCTTCATAAGCTTGATCACAGACACTTCCAGTCCGGGCTCCTCCTGTCTCCTCTTGATGAATTTCATCAGGTCATAAAGGGGATAAGAGAAAAAGATCACATCGATTAGTCCTATCAGAAGTATAAAACCTAAAACAACAGCAGCATTTTGAAGCAGTATACCTTGCGATTTTCCTGCAAAAAACTCTGGCATCCTGTTTCCCAGATACAGTCCGACATCCCTTAATCCAACAAGGATAATCCCAAGATACAAGGTGGTTCGATCTTCATTTAGTCTGCGATACAGCTCCTTCGGAAGTAAAAATATATCTAAGAATTTCATTTCGTATTTCTCCTTCAATTACTGCGGATCCTTCTTCATCCTATGATTTCAATGCAATAATAAAACTCCAGCTTTATATTGATTTAAGCGATCTTCAATCTGCTATTTTTCTACAGTTCTTTTAATTATCATATAACTAAGTGGCAGCAAAATCAATGAAGTTATCAACAAAACAACTACGGAGCCTACTGCCACTGAATAATCCCCTGTACCTGCCAGTAAACTGTTGATACCTCGTAGCGCCCATCCTTGGGGAGTCAGCAGGGACAACTGCTCAAGCTCCTTCGAAACCTCAATAAAGTTCCAAAAACATCCCCCTACAAAGCCTGTAAGCAATGCAAACACTGGAGCTCCTGCTTGAAGCTGCGCCGGAGTCTTCAATACGGAGGACAAAAACATGCTTAATGCGATCACACAAAAAAGGTATGCCCCAAATACCATATAAGATCGTGCACCAGGAAATAAATCAACTCCAAACGCCACTTTATCCACCAGGGCAAATAGGGTGATCTGAAAAGCTCCTGAGATTGCCAGGGAAATGATACTGCCTGCAAAGGAGTATCCCAGTGCATCAGGTCCGGATACCAGCCTTTTTAAAGTACCGTTTCGCTTTTCCTCAATTAGCCACCCGCTGCTGAAAAGAATATAAAACATCGTAAACACTACGATGATTCCTGTCGAAGTTGCTGTAGCCGCGGGCAAGGAAACACTTTTCACCTCAATTTCCATCCCATGGTCCAATTCTACATATTGAATCGTCATGAGGGGCTTGGGGGTCCATTGGGCATCCACCTCTTGAAGCACTTCTTCCGTTAGCTTCGGCCCTCCAGGCTTTTTCAGTTTTTTGTACTGCTTTTGCACCCAATCCGCTGCCATGTGTCCTGATGTAAACCGGATGACTTCCCCTGCAACCACCTCAGTGATAAATGCTGCGGAAAATGAAGCTGGAGACTTCAGCATCTCCATAAGATCTTCATTCTCTCTCCGGGTGATTCGCTCCTCAAAACCTTGCTTTATGATAAAAACTGCTTCTACCTTATTAGCTTTCAACTTTTCTACCGCATTTATTCTATCTTCAACTGCGATTTGAAAGCCTTCCTTACTTGAAAGACGGCTAATGAGCAGTTTTGAGTACTCGGATTGGTCTTCATCCACAAAAGCCACGGGGATGGTATTTAATTTTTCGTTTCTCAGCGCATATCCTGTAGCAATCGTAATAAAGAGCGGAATAAGAATCATGGCAGCAAAAAAAAGTCTGTCACTAAACATCATTTTTAACTTGTAGTATGTAACAATCACAAGCTTCATTATTATCCCTTCACACTAACCCTGTTTTCTGTTGATTTTGAAAGCTCCGACAGCAAGAACAAACAGCGCCATTCCTATGATCATCAGCGCTGTCACTTGCTGTGTAACCTTCATTGCGTCGTTTCCTGAGAAAAGAATCATGAACCCTTCCATCGCCCATTTTGTAATGGTACCATTACTCAAGGTCCGCACGAATTCCGGCATGGAAGACAGCGGATAGATGCTTCCCCCGATGACCGCCATCAGCAAAATACCCAGATTCCCGATAACATCAGCCGCAGCCGGTGTCTTTGCTATCGCGGAAACGAACACGGACCAGGCTGAAACTGCAAACAGGATACCTGTAAATACCAATAGTATATTTTTTATAGGTGCGCCCCAATAACTTTTAAACATCATTGAAGTCAGCAAAACTATCGTTATAAACTGCAGAATGGATAGAATCAATGAAATGAGAAACTTTGACAGGATCACCTGCCAGGTCTTTACCGGAGCTGCCGACAGTCTTCTTGTAATCCCCTGGTTTCTCTCGGAGACCAGCATTTTCATCCCCGGCATTCCAGCAAACATCAGAAAAATAACAATCAACCCTGAAGAATAATACTCTGCGGGTGACAAATCATAAACCGGTACTGCATCAATTTCTGTAAAGATACGGTTCCTTGCCAGAACTTCAACAAAAGCCCTCATGGTGGAATCTTGAAACTGCTTATCCAACTCTTCTCCCTTGACTCCCGCCTTCCGGTTATAGTCATAGATGGTATTGATAGCGCTCTGTCCGGCTGAAACATAATTGGCCGCGCTTTGCATCATGTTTCTCACGATAAAGGACTGCAGCGGCATCGACTTGTTACTGATGACCGTTACCGGTTTATTCTCTCCCACTGCAATACTGCTGGAAAATTCAGGCGGAATAATGATGGCGGATGCGGCCTGGTTGCTATCAATCAGCTTACGTGCATTTTCTTCATCGGTTTTAATGATCTCTTTAAAGATGGTAATTTCCTTGAGCTGGTTGACCAGGATTCTTGTCTGCGCAGTATCCTCCTTGTCCACCAACACAATAGGAAAGGGCTCTACGAAACCGGCCTTATTCAAGTAGGGCGATAGGGCATAGACAAAAAGGCTGATGAAGAAGAAAGGCATTACAAGAAGAATCACCAATGCCTTCCAATCCTTGAAAAAAAGCTTGATATCATTTTTCAACAATGTAAACATGACCGTCAGAATCCTCAACGCCCCCATTACCCATTTCTCTCTGTCAATTTCCGGTTAATGCATCAAACACAGGCTTATTTTGCAGATAGAATGTCCCGAAGGATTTCAGCATATCCTCCTGAACCTTGCCAAGATCCTTATCGGTGATTTGATTCAAATCAATCCTATCTTGATCCTTTACTTCCGGCAGCTTAAAATCAACTCCAAGCCGGTCTTCCTTCTTCAAATCAAACTGGATCATTGTATTCTTCAAATCCAGCGTAGGTATTTCCATACTCATGGTCAAGGTTGAATTGCTGTTTTTTGTTTTCTGCTTGTTATTCTTCCAACTTTCATTCTTTAAATCACCAAAAAATCTGTCCACCAGCTTGGGGTCTTCGCCCGTAAACCTGATATCATAGTGCGTAGTGCTGTTCCTTTTTAAAGTAGCTTCATCTACACTGCTGTCCAGATCAAGATTTGTTTTAATGGCAAACTCCTCCTGGTCGTTGATCTTGCGAAGATGCTTGATCTCAACCTTCCCTCTTTTACTGTCCTTCTTGGAATCCGCCGTTATATCTGTATTAACACCCCATTCAATGGAGATATTTTTCTTGCTGCTGTCTTCAAAAGCAACCCTTACTTCTGCAAATCCCTTTTTAATACTGTCTTCTTTTGCATCATTCGTCCCTGAATGGAATTCCAACGACACTTTTCTGCTGCTGTCTTCAAGAACGCTTGTATTGATCTTGCGATCAAGAATATTCCCTGAGTTGTCGACAACCAGCACCATTTTAAGGCCCTCCGGGAAGGATGCCTTTTCTGCATACTCTTTGATGTCCTTTTTAACAGATACAGGACCTTCTTTTACATTTAAATGATCGATATATCGCTTGATAATATCATTCAGCTTTAAAAAACCGAAGTCCTCCAAAACTTTATACACTTGGAAAAAGCCCGCTTCATCGAAGATCTTGGCGATCCCAGCATAGTTCCCATAAGTGAGATTCAGCAGTGCATCCTCTGCATTCACCTTGCCCGCAATATCCATCACAAGTTTCTTTGTTTCATCCTTATCCAAGGAGATAATGATCTGTTTTCCCTTTTTCTCCTCACCGTTGATCTTCAAGCTCACCTGTTCACCGTATTTTACGTTGCGGTCCTGAATATAGGAAGACAATAAGCTTCCATAATCCTTGGCCAATTCCCCGAACTTACCTTCATCAAACTTGACTGTGCTGGCTATATCCACTGCCTTCGCAATTCTTTTAGGCCTCAAAGGAACACTGAATCGATCATACACCTGATCGATTTGATCAAGGTTAACCATAAAATATTTATCCGGCAGCAATACAGGAACCGTAAATCCCATTTGCCGATCCTTCACAAAAGCCTGAGCATCCAGGAAAGGTGCTTTTTCCACCAGCAGGGCCACTTTTGTCTGGCTTTGTTTTGAAGAAGGATTGTTGTTCATATCGATGATGAACTTGCTTCTCCTAAGTACATCCAGTATATTTGCAGCATTTTTTATCCCAAAAGGCGCTTCACTTTCGGACTTTATATCCATGGTGAATTCCATCCTCTTTTTGAAGGTGCCTTCCATATAAGGCTTCTGGGTTTCATAAAAGTCCTTGTATGCCTCTTTCAACTGCTGCGAATACTTTTTGAAGTTTTTACCTTCCGCTTCAAGGTAAGCACTTCGAGGCGTCTTGCCTGAAAGCATATACCAGCCCGTTACTCCAACAGCAGCGATCACAACCAAAATTGCTGAGATTATCCATATCTTTTTTGTTCCGCCCGATCTTTTTACAACTTCCAATGTTTACACCACCTGTCCAATCGAGTTATTCTTCCATGAAATCAAGCATGATTTCCTCAATATTCTCTTTCCCGTATGCATGCTTCAGTTCGTTTACAGTTCCGATATTCCGGATTGTCCCTTTATCTATTATAGCGATTCTGTCGCATAAAGATTCCATTTCGTCTATATAATGGCTTGTGAAAATTACAGTCCTGCCTTCCTTCTTCAGTTCCATAATCCCATCAATAATGTATTTGCGTGACTGAATATCCACCCCTACCGTCGGTTCGTCCATCACCAGAATCTCCGGATGGTGTAGCAGAGCTACTGCAATATTCAGACGTCGCTTCATTCCTCCGGAGTAATTCTCAACCTTATCCTTTGCTCGGTCTGCAAGTCTTACAATCGATAGGGCTTCCTCAATTCTCTGCTTCTTCAGTTCACCCTTCAACCCATAAATACCTGCCCAGAAATTCAGGTTATCCATTCCGGACAGTACAGAATAAAGAGCTATATCCTGAGGGACAAAACCGATACTCCGTTTTATTTTATCCGGTTGCTTTGTCGCACTGAATCCCTTGATCAGAATATCTCCGGCGGTCGGTTTTGAAAGCGTTGTAAGAATGGAAATAAAGGTCGACTTTCCTGCCCCGTTCGGTCCTAAAAGCCCGAAGATTTCTCCCCCATGAATGCTAAAATTCACGTTATTTAATGCCAGCAGCTTACCATAGCGCTTTGAAAGCCCCTGTACCTCAATTACAATCTGACTGTTCATTTCTGCCTCACAAATCTATTTAATCTAGCATTATTCTAACATATAACTTTTGACTTTTCCATTGAACGTAGTGTTATGGGTGCATAAAAAGAAGTGAAAAAAAGAAGGGAATAGGGGGTGAGTTGGTTATTTCAATTCCTGCACTACATTCTATCTTTTGTACCATATTTTCCCTTAGTTAACTTACACATATTTTATTGTTCCATGCACAAAAAAGAGCGCTTACTTGCGCTCTTTAGAACAACTTTGTCAGCATTAATATGAATATGGCGATACTTCCTACCAAAGCAACGTTAATGATGATATTCGTCATCAACTTTTTGTTCTCCATCACCGGCAAACGTTTTGGTTTGGTTTTTGAATGGGGCTGTACACTGTTTTGCCGGATATAATCATTGATAATCATTTCCGCTTCCTTCACCAAAAAGTTGTCCGAAGCCGCTTTCTTATGGCTTGTTGATTTACCGGCCGAATGCTCCTTTTGTCCGGGATCATTCTTCAGGATTAAGATGGCTTCCTCTATTAAGTTGGATGGAATATCTTTGATCACTACTATTCTTTTTGGAACACCGTTATTCATACAAGACCTCCAGAAATCGCCTCTGTGCCTAATTCAAAGGTAGTTTGTGAAATACTTGCTTGAATTATACATTAACCGACTTTTTTCCAAACTTTTGCTACCAATACGGTCATGTCATCCCCAGGCTTGCTTTGCGAATTCAAATACGCTTCATCGAGAATCGCATCTGCAATCTCCTGCGGATTAATACTATGAATATCCTGAATAAATCTTTGGATGATCCTGGAACTGTCTTCCTCTTCATCCTTGAAGGAGTCCAGCACACCATCACTCATCATGATGATAAAGTCTCCGTCTTCAATTTTCTTATCCACCAGGTTCACCTCTATATTGCTAAGAATCCCGGCCGGAAGTGATATGGATTTGACCAGCTCAACTCCGCTGCTTCTCTTAATAAATGTAGGTACGGCTCCGATCTTTACAAATTCTACTTTCCCATCATAAAGGTCTATCACAGACAGGTCGATGGTTGCAAAAGAATCATCATCCGACTTCAGTACCAGGACGGAATTGATCAGCTTCACAGTGGTATCCTTGTCAAATCCGGCTTCCATAAACTGCTCCAGCAAATTCACTGTTGCACGGCTTTGAAGGGAGGCTTTCTGCCCTGAACCCATCCCATCGCTGAGCGCCACGATATATTTGCCATCTCCGCTGTTCATGAAGGTATAATTATCTCCGGAAACAGAGTTCTCGTGTTTTGTGACCCTGGCCACTCCTGTAGTGACCTTGTATGCCTCTTCTTCAACAAGCCGCAACGCGCATATGCCGGTTGCAGGTCGGTTGTAGCATTCGCTTTCTTCCTTTATCATTTTTCTTCCCACGAGATTGGAAACCAGATTTTCAATCGTCGTTACACAATTTCTTTTGCTCCCACAGCCCTTATGAAATATACTCACTTCATATTTTCCCCATTTATTTTCAATGGCAATGGCATCATTGACCTTAATTCCTGCTCTGCTCAGCTCCATCATAATCGAGTCTTCCAGTTCTCCTTTAAACCTTACGTTGACGTCAATCTCCGATGCCAGGTTGGATATTATTTTAGCCAAACCTTCCAACTGTTGAGAAACCAGTCCTCTGCTTTCTCCAATTCTGCTTTTCCACACCATATCCACTTTAAAGAGTTCATACATGGAATTCACAGATTTAACAAAGTCATTGATTCTCTCACATCGGCTCAAGAAGTACTCCGGAATATCGCTTTCCTCAATTCTTCCCTTGCTGTCCAGCCTTTCAACGATTTTAAACAGCACTTGATACGTATTGTAAAAATTCCGGTCCCAACAATGGAGGCAAACGCTGCAATCCTTGCAAACCTTGTCTGCCACCCTGTCAAAAAGCGCTGAAATGTCCTGCTTGTCCGTGACAACTTTGGTTTCCGAAATCTCTCCGAAGGTTTTGGATAATTCTCCAAAAGCCCGAGAGAATCGTTTCAGTCTCTCCACCGTCATCTCCTTAATTCTCTGGCTGTAATTATCCTTATACACATTGGTATCCGTATTGCTTGCAAACCTTCCAGCGACAACACTGATCACCTTTTGCGGAAGGAAGATGAAGAATAATACAGCAACAATAATTTCCTTCAAATGCACCAGCACTTCTACAGAACCGTTCATATACAGAGTCAACAAGGCATTTCCCATTACAAATCCCAGGCTGACCCCCACTCTGCCAAGCTTTCTGAATATTCCTGAAAGCAAGCCGCAAAAGGCGTAAGTTCCTATAATCAGCGGAGATATTGTGTTGGACATACTCGAAACGATGCCCACGGTTACTCCTGTCGCAGCTCCTACACCCGGACCGCATTTAAAGCTGAAGGCCATAATAATCAGAATACTTAACACATTTTTCAGCGTAATTCCGAAGATCCCTATATTTCCAAGCCCTGCAAGCGCGAGGGCTGTCACAATGGCAATGCTGATGATTTCCTCATTGGTGAACACCTTCTGCCTGATTTCCTTCGGAGAAAATAAGGGCAAAGCGTTTTTTAAAACAAAGACCAATGAAAACAATATAAAACCCTCAAGAAGTGCCTTTAGCAAATCGTACAGCAGCATTCCCTGCAGAACTACCAGAATGATTTGCGGAATCAGTACACTAATAAAGGCAATAACTGCATCTCTAAGGGTATGCTTTGTCTTGCTTTTACTAAAAGGCATGTTCAAAGCGCTCATAATCAGCATGGCTGCCGCAGAAACATAAATCTGTTCTTTTCCTCCTGCTGTAACCATTCCAAGCAGTACCAGGATGGAAATAAGTATCCTGCTCAATCCGAGTTCCATCGTAGATGCAAAAACAGCCGTTCCAAACGGCATGATTCCTCCAAGAAGGGAAACCCGTCCCAGCAGAAAAGCCAGCACAAGCAAGGTTATCTCCTTCTTAGCAGGAATAAATGCCAGTCTTCTTTTGTCTTTTGCTCCCAAGAATGCTCCAGCAGCGTCACTTAATTTTTGTTGCAGCATAGCCTCAGTCTTCATCCTTTGTGATCCTCCCAAACATCTCATTTTATCTTTAGTAAATTGTTCCCCGCTGTTGATAACAGCAATAGCAAACTTTAAAGATGAGCTTTAGATCCTCAGTAAATTTATAAAACCTATTACTGGTTTATTAAAACGTCCAATTGCATTTTCTATTTTTGGGGAACAGCATTGATTATATGAGAGACAGGCTGAAATGTTTGTCATTTTTCGTGAGGAAACAAAAGAATTGTTTTGACATTGATCTCCAAAACCTCCTGTTCAGAAGTGTTTAATCAAGGCTTAGAATGCCTTTTTCACATTGATTCTAAGTTTGAACTCCAGAAAATATGTGAGAATGCTGTAGTTTTTCGTAGGAATTTTTTTAAATGATTATAAAATAAAAAGTGGTATGAATTTATTGAGTACGGGAAGAATGATTGCCTCGTGAAATCTTCAATAGCATCAAAAAGGTGCTGTACGGGGAAACATTCTTGAGGAACTTCATTGGGGACATTTCTCAACGCAAAAGGAATACAAATGATTCAGAGAGGAGTGTCCACTGACCTTGAACCAGCACTTTTCCCAGAGGTATTCCTTCCGGGTCAAGTGAAGATTTGCTTTACCGCTGACTCTCCCCGTATAAATTCAATATCCCTTCTAAAAATATAGCTGACTTCCTGTAGATTAAATCGCCACCTACTCCAAACAAGTTTGCAAACTGTTTGAAAGGTGTACGAGAATAAAATTGTTGAAAAAGAACATGAAAAAGGACTATACTTTCGTATAGTCCTTTTTGGTGGGCACTATAGGGCTCGAACCTATGACCCTCTGCTTGTAAGGCAGATGCTCTCCCAGCTGAGCTAAGCGCCCGAATCAGAATCGTATGTTCAACGACAAAATAAAGTATAGCACCTCTAT
>JAOAAU010000015.1 GCA_026418695.1 Clostridia bacterium | reverse complement strand
TCGCCATGACAATGTCCATATTGCCGGTTCTTGATGATATAAATACGATGGGTACCTTGGATACTTCACGGATTTTATTGCACCAGTAAAAGCCGTCAAAATACGGCAGATTAATGTCCATCAAAACAAGATGGGGCAGGTGTTTTGAAAACTCACTGAAAACATCATTGAAATTCTCCACACTTTTTACTTCAAAGTTCCATTTGGTTAATACACCCCCAAGGGTTTCCCTGATGACGGCATCATCTTCTACAACCATGATTTTAAACATATTTACTCCCCTATCGGTCTGTCCATCTATAAATTTGGCAACCTAATTGCTTGTTTAACTCTATTATATAAAATTTGTAAAAGCAGTTCCATAACATTCACCGGTTAAATCTAAAATAAATGGGGGGGCGCTTCAACGCGCCCCCCATTTGTAAAAGCTGTTTAATAAGAGTCTTTCACTCTTTTGGACTTTAAAAAATATCCATACCACAAAATGCTGAATCCCCATATATAGATGAGTGGGACCACAAGGGCTCCTACGATCATCTCACCCAAGGTTTCGTTTGCAGAAGCCTTGGCTATACGGCTGTAGTTGAATATCAACACACAGACCGGAGTCAGATATAGAATCCTGAAAATCAAATAGCTCTTCACAACCTTCAAAGCATGTTTATGTACTTTATAAAGTGCAAAGAAGGTAAACAGAGTAAATGCGATAAACAGTACCGCTACAGCCACGTATACTTTCGAAGCACCGGGAAACAAGCCGGCTACGACATGTCCCTGTGCCAGTGTAATGACCCCGAGAAATACTTCAAATACAATCAGCATCATTGCAAATACAAAAACAAATCCTGCGACACCTGTCTCTTCTTCATACTCATATGGTTTTCGAAATTCATCCATTGATTGCCCTCCTATCAGAACCAAAGATGCAGCGTAATAGAGCATAAAGGGATAAGTCCCTAAAAATGATTCGTATTCTTTTCAACCCATTTTTCAAATAATATGTTACTTTATTCCACAATGCTTTTCAATGTACTATTCAGCTTAAATTATCTTTATTGGTACTTACATAGATAATTAAGTACAAGGCGTCCGTCATGCTATATAAGTTGCGATAATTATATTACAAGGGAAAATTTGATTATCGCAAACTATATTAAGGTTACAACTTGCAAAAAATATTAATGGAGAGCTTAGTTGTAAAATGTTTTTTGCAAATTATATAGATATATTTTTATACCCAGAAAAGCAAAACATCGTGAAGCTGGCTTCACGATGTTTTGTGAGGATTTTAGAGGATTAAGAAGTTATCCAATAATGCTCACAGTCCCTTCTCTTCCTGGGGCCGGAGCAGGTACCTCTCCTGCGTTATATCCATTGTTACTTTACTTCTGTTCCACCCCATTCAACTACAGTAAAACCTTTTCTCTCAAAGGATTTTACCTCTTGTGGCTGAACTTTTATTGGTTCATCCAAGGACTGATAGATCATAAAGATCCTTAATACCGAATTGGGCTTAGGGCTTATTTCCAGCGGGACAGCCTCTTCATATTCCTTTCCTGCAAAGGTAATCAGATTAAATTTATTTGACTGCATCTTTGGTGCCCAATAAACAATGAATTCATTCCTTTCTCTTGGGGTTAATCCCAATTGTGAGAGCTTTTCCTGAAGGAACTTTGTCGTTTCCTCTCCTTTAACAACAAACCCTCGATCCAGTTTTAGCCCAGGCGTCTGAAACTGCCCTTCCCAGAAAAGATAGGAATATTCCACCCCGTCTTCAGCATTGACGATCGTCCCGTCAGGTTTTGCAGTTACTTTCCATCCGTCATTATACTGAGGATATGTATACGTAAGCTTTCCTTTCAGCTTTAGCCTTACCGATATTTGTTGCTCGTTGGAAGGATATAAATAGATTACCGGTTTATATCCTGTTTGCTTCATCATCTTAACAAACAAAGATTTGAATAACAATCGTGAAGTGATCCCTCTTGTAGCAGCATGATCCGCTGCCTTTTCCATTCCTTTTGTTATCCCCAGTTCATCTGTGATCTTTATATATCCATGGGGATACCCTCCATATTTTTTTGCTGCAGGTTCATATCCAAGCATTCGGATGATGACAGCAAGGATTTGTTCACAGCTTATATCGTCATCCGGTCTGAAATCCCCTTTCTGATCCCCGTTAATTAGTCCGATAGACTTTCCTACTGAAACATATCCGTAGGCCCAGTGATTTGCAATATCATTAAAACATTGCTTTTTTTCTTTTGAATTCGTTGCATCGGATGCCGCATCCTGATATCCAAGCAATATCACTGCATACCGGGCCGCCTCTGCACGAGTTGTTCTGTTTTCCGCATTATAGGCACCATCATAATAGGGCATGATGCCTAAATTCCGGAAGAAAAGATATAAGTCAAAATCTGTGGGTTCAGGATCCCGCTGGATCATTAAAGCACATTTCTTATCACCGTTAATTTGAAAATAAACTTTAGCAGAATCACCGACTTTGTAGCTTTTATTATCTTCACAATTAAATTTGTAAACATCAGCACCAATTTTTATTTCATCATTTTTCAAGCCTTCCGTTCCAGGTAATGCTGAGATCGTATCTTCTTTTGTAAGAATCCCCAGTTTATCCTTCAGCGTATCCTCACATGCTTCAGCTCCCTCAACGATTGGTTTTGAATCTGTGGCTATTTCTTTTTGTTCAGCCTGTTCTGCTAAAGCAATTCCCTGTATCATCAATAAAAGTATCAAAAATAACGCAATAGACTTTTTTGGCAAAACTCCACCTCCTGGAAACTCATATTTCCAGTTTATCACAAAATTAGTCAAGTATTTTTACTTGGAAATTAAGTAATCATTACAATATATTTACATATTCCTTCAAGATGCCGGGTTTCGTCTAAAACATTCTAAAAAGGTACATCATTCTTTATTTCCTTGTGCATCAAAAAGGAAGTCTCCTCCATGAGACTCCCTTAAATAAGAACTATTTTATTGAAAACTCAATCAAATCATGTTTACTGATAAATCCGTTTTTCTCCAGCGTCTTTCGAGATGCAAGATTGTCTACTGCACAGCCGCAGACAGGAATTCTTCCATTTTTCAAACAGTTGCCTTTCAGATTGGCAATAATCCGGGTCGCAAATCCCATTTTCCTATAACCGGGATTCACCCACATCCCAATATCGTAATAATTTCTATCTTCAATGATTCTCCATAAATAGCCGCAGCCCACCAAATTCCCATTCTGGAAATACATATGGATTTTGTCGTTCCTGGCCATATAAAACAGCTCTTCTTCCGATTCATACAACCCATCCTTTTGCTGCAGCAGGAATGGAATATCGTTTTCCGTAGCCACCCTGACATCAAAACCTTCCATAGCATCCGGCTCTGTTTTTGTAAAATCTCTAAACAACGTGCCAATGACCGTATGTTTCTCAAAGTGTTTTAAACAGCATTTAAGCAATACGGAGTCAAAGGATTTGCAATAAACCTTTTCAATATTGAACGTTTCGCAAATTTGCAGAAATATCTCTTCGCAATCCATTAACATCTTTCTATCCAGGTAGAACTCCACCATGATCTTTTGTGAAGAAATAATAAAGTAACCAACGGTTTCACCAACTTGAATGACGTAATAGTCCCCCGCCGCCACTTGCATTTCCATAAACAATTCCTGGGATTCGTAAAGAGAATCCAAGTACTTTTTCCTTAGTTCCACGACATCTCCATATCCTACCTTCTCAAATCCAATCACTGTTTTACCCTCCTTTATTCCCCAGTCATTTCCCTTTGTCTTGCCACCTGCCATTATATAAGGGCTTTCTCTTATTCCAAAATCTCCTCTTGAGTCCCATTGTTTCTTATTCTCACTGTCTCAAAGACTTCATATTTTATGGAACAATATACCGAGTCACCTGCTATGCAGGCTTCGCGGACATTTTTATAGGTCAGCCTTTCTCTATTCTCTCCGCTTAACTTTACTTTGAATAAAGAACCGTTCTCATTTTCATTAGCATAATAAATCCATCCATTACAATAATTAAGTATCGTGGATCGATCGTTACATACTTTTTCAATTTTTGAGGAATCTAAATCCCTTTTATAGACCTTTCCTTGATCGAAACAATTGGTATAGTATATATAGCCGTCTACAATAACAAATGACCCAACTTGTTCTATAACTTTTTCTCTGGAGCTGCCATCCTTTTTCATTCTGTATATATCATAACCTGCACTACGTCCCTTCTCACTTTCCATGAAATATAACCACTCGCCTGCTGAAACAAAGATTGTAGGATAGTCGTTATTTAAAAATGTCTTAGAACTCCCATCGGTTCTCATTCTATATAAACAGTAATTTTGATTAAAAATGTCTTTATAAATTTTTATCCCGCAATAAACCCATCCATTGCTTACATACATGCTGTCCCAGGATTCTTCGTCAAGAACGGTTTTATTGCTTCCATCCAGCTTCACTTTTACTATCCGGCCCTTCCAGTCAGTGAAGTAAATCCAATCACCCTCCAGGCAAACCCCATTGCAGGGTCCATCGCATAGTTTTACTTTTTCAGAGCCATCCTCCCGCATACGGAATAATTCACCATTATAAGAATTGATATAATATATCCAACCATTGTAAAAGGAGGCTAAACCCCGATTGTAAACTCCGTTATTGACCCCATCATTTATGCTTTGATTTTCTATATAACCATGCTCTTCAATTGAATTCCTTGAATCGAAGCAGCCCGATTGAACAATCAGCACCAAACATGCTATCATGCAGAATAGTTTTCTAAACAACGGCCTGTTCATAAAAATATGCCTCTCATCAGCAGTCTTTATATCCACCATTATACCAAATTTAGGATAAATACAAATAAAAAACTTCACATCGGATTGGACCCATGTAAACTTTCTTCTCTTTTTTCATCTTTTCAATAAGATCCTCCTGTTAAGTATGGAATTAAAAAACCGCCAATAGCTTCACACAATATTTCAAACGCGCATACTCTATTATGTAAACAAATCCTCATGTCAACTCATGGCCGGCTTGTTTACGTTATATCCATCACTTTATTTAGTTAAAAGGAGGATTTGCTATGACGATTCAGGAAAAATTGAGCCTATTAGAAGAACTATTGGATACTGAAAAGGATACACTGTCGGAAGAAACAGAATTGAACCAGCTCAGCCAGTGGGACTCCATCGCTGTGATCTCCTTAATTGCCATGTTTGACGAAACCTTCGGGAAGGTTGTTACGCCTAAAGAGGTAAAGAGTTTCAAAATAATCAAGGACATTACGGACAAAATGGAATGAGGTGAGGGGCATTGGCTATAGGAATACTTAATGATGTAGAGATTAAAGGCATCGCCTGCGCAGTTCCTGAGAACGCCAGAAACAACGAAGAATATTGTGAACTTTTTGGAGCAGAAAACGTCCACAAGTTTATGAATATGACTGGGATTAAGACAAGGCACATCGCTTTGAATGAACAGTGTGCTTCGGACTTGTGCTATGTCGCTGCCAAAAGGCTGCTGGAAAAGTTGAATTGGGAGCCCGCCTCCGTTGATGCCCTGATCATGATCACGCAAACACCGGATTATGCCGTTCCTGCAACCGCGTGCGTCTTGCAGCACCGGCTTGGTCTTGGGGAGGATTGTATTGCCTTTGATGTAAATCTTGGCTGTTCCGCGTATGCGTATGGCTTATGGCTGGCTGGCACCATGCTTTCAACGCAGAATTTGAACAGGGTGCTTTTGCTTTTGGGGGATACCAGCAATTATGGGATTAACCCCAATGACAGTGCCACTGCAATGATCTTTGGGGATGGTGGAACAGCAACCGCTCTGGAAAAATCAGCAGGAAAAAGTATGAAATATTTTTTAAAGACCAAGGGCAGCGGTTTTAAAACCATCATCGTTCCAGCCGGCCATGCAAGGAGCCGGGGGAAAACAGACATAAAAGTATCAGAGTATGAATTGTTTATGAATGGATCCGAGGTTTTTTCCTTTACCATTACCGACGTCCCGAGAGCAATCAAAAGCTTTATGTCACACTTTAATATCGATAAGAATGATATAGACCTCTATGTATTTCACCAGGCAAACCTCTTTATCCTCAAACATTTGGCGAAAAAGCTGAATATACCGATGGAAAAACTGGCTTTATCCATCGACAGGTATGGAAATACAAGCGGCGAATCCATTCCTTTGACTCTGGTAGATGCATTCGGAACAGAAGAATCCAACGGAACCGTTAAACTGTTGTTGTGCGGCTTTGGTGTAGGTTTATCCTGGGGAGGCGTTTATCTCGAAATGGATAAATCCGTTTGCCTTCCGATGATCTATACCAATGAATACTTTGATGGGGGATGAGGAGCAATGTCGAATCTGTTGGACCTGAGCGGAAAGAATATTCTGGTTACAGGCGCCTCATCCGGTATCGGCAAGGGAATTGCCAAATTGTTGAGTAATTTGAAGGCAAATGTGATTCTTGTAGCCAGAAACGAAGAGAATTTACAAAAAGTATTCAATGAATTGGACCCTGGCGATCATTCCTATTACCGGATGGACTTGAACCGCCTTGAGAAAATTGAAGACCTGATGAATTTCATATGCCATGACGGTCATAAACTACATGGATTGGTGCATTCCGCCGGCATATCCAGGACTGTTCCCGTTCAATACTTAAAGCTGGATGAGTTAAAGGATATCATGTCGGTAAACTTTTACTCCTTTATGGAGTTAGTGAAACAATTTTCAAAGAAAAAATATCATGACAGCGGCGGCAGCATCGTTGCCATCTCGTCCATTTCCAGCAAAGTGGGTGCTAGAGGGTTGTCCGCCTATTCTGCAAGTAAAGGGGCATTGGAAAGCGCAATCCGTTCCATGGCCTTGGATTTGGCCCCAAAGAACATTAGAATCAACGCAATTGCGCCTGGCATGATCGCAACACAAATGTACGACGGACTCATGGAAATCGCTAACAATACGGATTTAGAAGCGGACATTAAGAAGAGGCAGGTTCTGGGGATTGGGATCCCGGAGGATGTTGCCTATGCCGCAGCTTTCCTTTTAAGTGGTGCCTCCAGGTTAATCACAGGCACCACGCTGGTCGTAGATGGTGGATATTCAGCCCACTAAAAACGGGATGGTTAAGCTTAACCATCCCGTTTCTTTTATGTTTTACAGTTTTCCATCAGTTCTTTCCTTATCAAATCCAGGAGACCTTCAACCACCTCTTTGCGAACCTGAGATTCATAATAACTTACGGCGATTGTCATGATTCCATTATAGGAACCTATACAGAACAGGAGTCCCGGTGCGCATAAGGCAGGAGGAACAATAAAGGCATCCGCAGCTACAGTTTTACCAAACCTGAATAAAGATTTGTCCAAAACCCCCAGATTGGATAATACCGGTGTACAGAGCTTGATATATCCGGCATATTGACACAACGGCTTGCTTAGCTTTTGGTAATAAGACTTTGTGTCAAAAAAATTGCACTTTTCTATAAATTCCAATCCAACCGCGCTTTGAACACCGGGATACCCATTCTTGATCCGGTTCATCATGGTCACTACCCTGGATAAGGTTCCTTCAAAAGGCTCATTCATCAACCTGGCCAGACTGGTAATAAACCCGCCCGAGAAGTTTCTGATGGCCTCTGTTTTTTGATTGGGAAGGTAACGTCGTAAATCTACTGTCATCGGGATATCCATGGGAACACCATAGAACGGGTGAGATACCTCAAACATCGCTCTGTATATCCCAGTAACAATCCAGTCATTGATGGACGCCCCTTTCGCTTTTGCATTCCTGGACAAAATATCCACATACCCTGCAGGCAGTTGGCAAATCGCTGAACGCAAAGCTTCAGGTTTAGCAGATCTCCAGGGGAAAGCCCATAGGGTCTTGGGCGTCTCCTTCTTTGGGTCTCGTATTGCTTCCGGGTCCTTGATCCCCAGTGCATTCAACAACCGGTCCTGGTCAATTCTGCTTCGGTTGCTCGGTTTCGGTGTAAAATTTCCATCCCCTTTATCAAGTCGGGAATAAATATTTGAAAGCAATTGAAGATATTCCTTCACTCCAGTTCCATCACAGCAGGTATGATTGATCTTCAAGCACAAGGTATCCTTCGAGCCAGATTGTATCAGCTTTAATCGGACCATCGGGTCATGGTCCATATCCAATGGACTTTCTAAAAAGTCTTGAGTTGATTTATCCGGATTTTTGGACTTAACAACGGTGCAAAATTTAATGCTGTCGAGATTCTCCCGGCGCTTCCAATAAGGAGGCTGACCTTCTACAAAACGGCATCCGAAGACAGGCTCTGCATCCATAGACAGCCGTACTGCTTTTTTAAGCTTTCCCGGATCCAATCTGCCTTCCAGCTTCATGACCACTTGAATCTGGAAATTTGCCATGCCATACCGGGCAATATAGTTGAATATATCATTTCCGGTGACTGGGATGATTCCCGGATCGCTGCCAATGTTTTCATTCGTTCTTCTCTGGATCTCCTTATGATCCTCCTGGTTGACGGTTTTATGAATTTTGTTTAGAAAACTCGTGATATTTTGGGGGAACAGGGGATATGCTATGTTCAAAAGATCCAAATCCGTTTCTATAAGCGCAGGTTCATTATAATTACTTGTCTTTCCAAAGGCTTCTGCTTTCCCGTTATGGCTAATTTTTATTTTAGGTTGATCAAATTTAAGTCTGAGTTTCATACGAACCTCCTATGCAAAAAATTATCTTCTAAAAACATCTCATTCTCTCTTCTTCCTAAAGTGTACATCCTTCCATGAGTTCTTTTTTTATCAGCTGAAGAAGCTTTTTTATCACGCCGCCGTCTATTTGATTATCATAATAACTGATGGACATGGTGAGTATATCATTGTAAGTACCCGCACAAAGCAAAAGTCCGGGAGCACTCACCACCGGCGGGACAATGTAAGCGTCTGTGACGAGTATCTTACCAAATCTGAAGCACGACTTATTTAAAAAGCCCAAATTGGATAATACAGGTTCACTTTGATCCGTATAGACTTTTTTCCGAGGATCCTGATAATAGGAAAGAGTCCCGCTGAAATCAGCCTTTTCCACACGTTCCAGGCCAACAGCGCTTTGCAGCCCGGGCTGACTGCGCTTAATTTTATTCATTCCAGGTATAACTCTGGACAAGGTTCCTTCAAAGGATTCGTTGGCAATTCGCTCCAACCAGATATCTTCTGCGCCGGAGAAGCATCGGATGGCCTCTGTCTTTTTGTCGGGAAGGTATCGACGCAAATCCACCGTCATGGAAATATTCATCGGAACTTCAGGCTGAGGTTTGGACATCTCGAACATTACCCGGTAAAAAGCAGTCACAATCAAGTCATTGATTGTGGCACCCCTATACTTTCCATATTGGCCAATCCTGATAATCTCCCCTTTAGGAAGCTGGCATACAACAGAACGGTTCCTTCCCTGAGGCCCCTGCCGCCAAGGGAATTGCCATGTCATCTTTGGTTTCTCGAGCTTCGGGTCCCATGCAGACTCAGGATCCTTAATTCCAAGCTCGTAAAATAGCCTATCCTGATCCTTTCTGGTCCGTTTACGCGGGATCGGAACATAAGTATCTCCCTGGTCGAGGCAGTTATAAATATCTGAAAGGAGCTGGAGGTACTCTTTTGTTCCGGTTCCATCACAGCAGGCATGGTTGACCTTCAGGCACAAGATATCCCCGGCATCCGATTGTATCAGTTTCAATTTAACCATTGGATCATAGTCCATATCCAACGGACTTTCTAAAAAGTCTTGAATTGATTTATCCGGATTTTTGGACTTAACAACGGTACAAAATTTAATGCTGCCGAGATTCTCCCGGCGCTTCCAATAGGGAGGCTGACCTTCTACAAAACGGCATCCGAAGACAGGCTCTGCATCCATAGACAGCCGTACTGCTTTTTTAAGTTTTCCCGGATCCAATCTGCCATCCAGCTCCATGACCGCTTGAATCTGGAAATTTGCAGATCCAAAGCGCGCGACATAATTGTAAATATCATGCCCATTCGCTGGCATCTCCTTGGGTATACCTCCCGTATCATCCAAGGACGGAGCTGCCATTAAAGAACTCCTCCCTCTCCTCATTTCAATATCATTTATTAGATTGATAATTCTTGACGGTGGGATGGAAAATGCTTTGAATAACAAGTCCAGGTCGAATTCAAGGAATGCTGTTTCACAGTCTTCGACCTTGTTTTCAAATCCTTCTTGTTTACCTTTGGTATCAATTTTGCTTTTTGGATGCTCAAGCTTACATCGAATGTACATACTGATCCGCCCCAAATAAATCAGATTCTTAAAGGCTTGGATATTGATATGTCAAAGTAGACATAAATCAACCTTTAATTTTATCTTTTCCTGCAATACTATTTTATGGAGCTTCAGAACCTTATGTTACATTATCATCAGATTACGTTAATCAATAAATAAAAAACATCCATGCTTATAGAATGTTTTAGAATTGAGGAAGTGATGGAAATATGAATATATCAAGTTTTTCTTTTCCATTTATATCCCTTGAGATCCTTTTTGATAACAGCTGTTTCATGAGACAATTTTTTTATTTCAATAGACAAGGCATCCTT
>JAOAAU010000118.1 GCA_026418695.1 Clostridia bacterium | reverse complement strand
TCTTTCAAGGAAACCATTTTAAAGAAACCGATGGAATCTCTCAAAAGAGAAATAATGATCCCGATGGTTGTGAAAATAGATATTAAGGCAAAGAATAAGAATATATTTTTTGCAGCTGAATTTGTAAAATTCATTCTTTTTATTCTCTCACTGCTGGCAGTGACACTTTTTTTCTTTAATTGCGCTAACATACGCTTCCTCCTGCTATGAACCGTTCTATCGTCTGCTTTTGGATGTACAATTCTAGTAAAAAAATTAACAATCTTTATTCTATATTGAACGCGATAAAGCTTTTATGTCGCGATTCAATTTCCTTGATGTTCTGATCGTGAAAATCTAATTTGTCATTATAAAATCATTTTCACGATTTATATACATAGAAAAAGGTAATCCTACAGATTACCCCTGCTTACCCGCCCTTGCTCCAAAGGATACAAACCTGTATCTATGCATTTATAAAGGCTTCCTCTTACAATTTGATGATATCACCAATCACAAATTCCCAACAAGACGCTTATTGTAAATTTAATGTTAAGGTATTGTTAAGTCCTTTGATCTGCTTTTTTAATATTGCAGAGAGCATCTTTCAAAGAGAAAAATACTTTACACCAAGTTAACATTTTACTAACTCAGGATTAATATTTGGTTGTTAGCATCTTAAGTATAAGTTAACTGTGAGATTATCCGCGAAATCAATACATTATTTATACTCAAATGAAACACATATAGAAGGGTTGATGAATATGGACACCGCTGAATTGAAAATTTATACCAGAAACCTTGATTTGTTTTACGGGGATGTACAGGCATTAAAGAATATATCCATTGATATTGAAGAAAAAAGGGTAACGGCTCTGATCGGTCCTTCCGGCTGCGGAAAGTCAACTTTTCTGAAGACTTTGAATAGGATGAATGACTTAATCGCCAGTGTACGGATTCAAGGAGAGGTTTTCTTTGACAATTTGAATGTATATGAGCAGTATGATATAGTTGAACTAAGAAAAAGAGTTGGGATGGTGTTCCAGAAGCCAAACCCGTTTCCTATGTCCATTTATGATAATGTCGCCTACGGACCAAGAATCCATGGAGTCAAATCAAAATCGGTATTGGATGAGATTGTTGAAAAGAGTCTTCAGAATGCTGCTCTATGGGATGAAGTAAAAGACAGACTCAAACAGAACGCCATGGGACTATCCGGCGGACAGCAGCAAAGGCTGTGTATTGCCAGGGTTCTGGCTGTAGAACCTGAGGTTGTCCTTATGGATGAACCCACTTCCGCACTGGACCCGATATCCACTTTAAAAATTGAAGATTTGATTGACGAGTTAAAAGAAAAGTACACCATCATCATTGTTACCCATAACATGCAACAGGCAGGCCGTATCTCTGATAAAACAGCATTTTTCCTGCATGGTGAAATAGTTGAGTACGACTATACGGAAAAGATTTTCAGCAAACCTTCGGATAAGCGGACTGAGGATTATATAACGGGTAGATTCGGCTAAGCAAGCTTTTGTTAATCCAAAGGCGCCAAAAGTCTTAAAGTAAATTGATAGATGAGAATTGACATAAATGTATAGAATGGAGAATTATAAAAATGGTAACAAGACATTTTTTTGATAAAGAACTCGATGATCTTCATTTGGATTTAATCAAAATGGGAAGTTTGGTGGAAGAGTCGATTGAAAACACGATCCTTGCATTAAAAAAACAGGATGTTGAGCTTGCCAGGAAAATATTCAAGAATGACGACGTCATTGACGATATGGAAAGCAAAATCGAACGCAATTGTTTTAACCTGATCGCCAGGCAATCTCCTCTTGCAAAGGATTTAAGAACCATCAGCACAGCGCTGAAGATCATTACCGATATGGAAAGAATTGCGGATCATTCTGCCGATATAGCAGAAATCACCATCCGAATGGCCAATGAAAAATACATCAAGCCACTGATTGATATTCCAAAGATGGCTGAGCTTGCAAAAATCATGGTCAATAAATCCATCGATGCTTATATCCGGCAGGATGTCGAACTTGCTCAGAAGGTATGCGACAGTGACGATGAAGTAGATGATCTGTTTCATAAAATTATTCTTGAGTTGACCAATATCATGAAGAATGATCCGCAGACCATCGAGCAGGCCACCAATTTCATGTTTATTGCCAAGTACCTTGAAAGAATGGCGGACCATGCCACAAACATCAGTGAATGGGTTGTTTATAATGTAACTGGAGAGCATGAGCACCTGACACGACACATGGATCACCGGGACGACAGGATCCACAATCCATTTATCATAGATGAAGACTCAGAGAAATAAAGAATGAACTTAGAATGAACTTAGAATGAAGAATGAAGAATAAGGATATGATTAGATAACAAATACAGTGAGGTTGGAAATAGGAATTCTCAACACAGTAAAAAGGAAGCAGATATTGTAGAGTCAAAAGGAACTTATAAAACTATTTTATATTGCAAATCAATTTCTTAAGTATATTGTTTCACTTACTGTTTAATAATTCTTCTTTCTTAATTCTAAATTACTCATTGTTTTTGAGGAGGACTCTATGCCTAAAGAATTAATTTTTGCTGTAGAAGATGAATTGCATATTCAGCAGCTGATCAAGTACAATCTGGAATCAGCAGGATACAGGGTGTTTACTTTTGAAAGCGGAGAGAGTCTTTTGAAAGAAGTCAAGAATACCATCCCCGACCTTTTCATCCTGGATATTATGCTGCCGGGAATCGACGGTCTGGAGATCTGCAGGCAGCTCCGTCAGAATCCAAGAACCAAGACAGTTCCGGTCATCATGCTGACTGCAAAAAGCGAAGAATTTGATAAGGTGCTTGGGCTCGAGCTAGGCGCCGATGATTATATGACGAAACCGTTCAGTGTAAGAGAGCTTGTAGCAAGAGTCAAAGCAATGTTTAGAAGAATGACGAATGCCGCTCCCACTGAATCTGAAATCATCACTTTCGGTGATATCACCATTGACTGTACCAGAAGAGAAGTCACCAAGGGAGAAACACTATTGGAACTTCCACTAAAGGAATTTGAGCTTTTGAAGCTTTTAATCCTAAATAAAGGAAAGGTTCTTTCCAGGGACCTGCTGCTTGAAAAAATCTGGGGCTTCGATTATTATGGAGAGACAAGGACTGTGGATGTCCACATAAGGTATCTCCGTCAAAAAATTGAGGATGATGACAGCAACCCCGTGTACATCGAAACCATACGGGGTATCGGATATAGGTTTAATGACAAGGGGGCCAAGTAGTGCCTCCTTTCGTTTTAGAAAAGGGGGACCCGTTGTATGAGAAAAAAATTCTTTCTTTACTATATGATTCTTATCGTCATCGGCGTATCCATTACCGGTTTCTTTACCGCGCAGCTGGCACAAAAGTTTTATAAGGACGAAGTGGAAGAAAAACTAAAAAGCACTGCCTATATGCTGGAAGCCTATATTACTGAAGAGGGTTCCAAAAATCATTCTATGGATTTCGACGCTGTTGCAAAAAGGTATGCAAAGGTTCTCTCCCCTTCTGACAAATCAAATCTCAGCGCTTCAGACACCAATACAAGAATTACCTTTGTAGATAAGACAGGAAAGGTCATTGGCGAATCTGAGACGGATTATCATACCATGGAAAATCACCTGGACCGAAAGGAAATCAAGGAAGCACTCCAGGGGAAAATCGGAAGGGATTTCCGTTTCAGCCATACCCTGAATACAGAGTTTATGTATATTGCACTCCCCATTGACTCTACCGGAACCATCGTAAGAGTGTCCGTACCCCTGGTACAAATCAGAAGCATCAACAATATTATGTGGCTGTATACGATTCTGGGCATTGTTTTAGGATTATTTTTAACATCTGCACTGGCTTTCCGATTTTCTTCCTCTATCACCCGCCCGATCAATGAATTCATGTCTATTACCAGGGAAATTTCCGTAGGGAATTACTCTAGAAGGGTGAATATCAAGGAAAAGAACGAATTGGGGCATTTAGCCAGAACCTTCAATGAGATGACTTCAAAGCTTGAAAGGACTATGTCGGAAATCGTAGATAAGAGTCTTAAAGTGGAGTCTATCATTGATAGTATGCCCAGCGGTATTGTCGCAGTAGATATTCAATCCAAGGTGATCCTCATCAATACCATCGCTTGTGAAATATTTGGGATTAAGAATGGTCCCGGATTAATTGGAATGAACATCATAGAGCTGATCCGGAATAGCCAGGTAAATGCTTACCTCACAGAAAGCATGGTATCCAACCGGTCCTTGATCAATGAAATCACGATCGGAGCTCCCAACGAGAAGATCCTAAGAATCTATACAACGCCGATTAAGTCCAAGGACATTGATATTCCCAATTCCGGAGGGCTTGTATTTATCCAGGATATCACCAATATCCGAAAGCTTGAGCAGATCCGGACCGAATTTGTATCCAATGTCACTCACGAGTTGAAGACACCCCTTACCTCCATCCGGGGCTTTATTGAGACCCTTAGGGGAGGTGCCATTGAGGATAAGAATGTAGCCGAAAGGTTCCTCGAGATCATTGATATTGAGGCCGAAAGGTTATATACATTGATAAACGATATTCTGCAGTTATCTGAAATAGAGACGAAACAAAAGGATGTAAATATTGGACTCTATCACATTAAGCCGATTGTAGAGGATACCCTGTCGATCCTAGAGGGTACTGCAGAAAAGAAGGGCGTAATACTGACCTGTGAGGTAGATCCGGAGCTTAAAATCAATGCCAATCGGAACCGGATCAAACAAATGCTGATCAATCTTGTTGAAAACGGGATCAAGTACAACGTCGAAAACGGGAGTGTCGACATCAAGGCATATAAGTCAGAGGGCGGAGTCACTGTGAGGATAAAGGATACCGGTATCGGAATTCCTGAAGAACACCTCCCCCGAATCTTCGAAAGGTTTTACAGGGTTGATAAGGGACGTTCCCGCAGCATGGGCGGAACTGGACTCGGACTGTCCATCGTCAAACATATTGTTAACCTGTATAACGGAGATATCAAGGTTTTCAGCAAGCTTGGCGAAGGTACGGAATTTGTAATCACTCTACCTGCTTAGTAAAACAAGATGCTTGCACTTTTGTCCTTTCTCTGTTTATTTTTAAACCTTTTATTTAAAAAGACACACCGGTTATTCACGCGGTGTGTCTTTTTTGTATGCTATCAACTATAATAAATTACTTACCAGTAGCTTTGAGCCATGCATCATATTGCTTTTGCATTTCAGCAACAACCTTTTCTGCACCGGCTGCTTTCATTTCTCCGCTCCACTTCTTAAGTGCAGGTTCTGGATCAACAGCACCGTTGAATATCTGTTTGTAATACTTCTGAACTACGTTCTTAACAGCGCCGATTTCGTTTTCAACGTTCTTGTTGTCAAACGCAAAACCCAAGCTCTTCAAAGGAGTTCCAGCTGCATTGTAAGCCTTGAATTTCTCCCATTTCTGAGGATCTTCGTTGTCAAGGAGATGATCAATGAACTGATCACCGAATCTCCAGCCGTTACCCGCTCTGTATCCTTTATTATCCGTAAGTTTAACTACATTTTCAGATACTTTTGTATAATGCTGCCCTTCGATACCGTATACGAACAGGTTCTTGAGGAACTTGTCAGTGTAGAGCATTTCGATAAATTTGAATGCCTTATCCGGGTTCTTACATCCTGCAGGAATTGCAAGCAGCGCACCGGTTGTTTCACGGTTTGTCATAACAGGTTTTGTGATATCGATTTGCACCCAATCCAGATTTGTACTGAGCTTCATTTCTTCAGCTTTACCTGGTTTCAGAGGCTGAACGGTCGCAAAGTACTTACCGGTCTTCATTTCTTCAGAGAAGTTATCCTGTGTAGCTGCATCCGGGTGAATCCAGCCCTTCTTGTAGTATTCACGGACCTTCTTATAGAGGGCTACTGTTTCTGGCGCTTCAAACTGGTTGATAATCTTTGTGTCTCTGTTGTCCGGGTATAATGCACCGGGAATATCGTCATCGCTGATGTTATCCCAGTCGAGGAAGTGGTAAGGACCATCCATCTGCAGGCTTAATAAAGGAGTGACGCCAGGTTCTCCGGCTTTAACCTTTTCGAAATAAGGTTCAAGGTCTTCCATTTTCTTGATGGCCTTTACATCCACCTTATACTTCTCAGCAAGGTCTTTCTTGATGAGGAAGCCCCAGTTGTGTACTTTTTCCTTGTTTGTGGGAACTGCATAGTTCTTTCCGTTAATTGCTGAGCCCTTGAGGAAGTCTTCTCCAACAATTTCTTTGATCTTGGAATTCTTCAAATATGGTGTAAGGTCAGTGAAGTAACCTGCATTTGCGTTGACTCTATAGTTTGCTGCCCAGTTGGAAGTAAATACTACATCGACATTCTGCCCGGAAGCGAGCATTGGGTTGATTTTTGGAGTGTAAGTATCTCCCCAGCCAAAGTTTTCTGCCTTAACCTTAACATTGAGTTTGTCTTTTAAGTACTCTGTAGCCGCATCTGCAATTTTCTGCATTTCCGGCTGGCTGTCAGCAACACAGTAGAAGGTTAATTCTGTTTGATCGCTGGCAGGTTTTGCTTCTGCTTTAGCCTCATTTTTTGCTTCTGTCTTTGTTCCCGTAGATGCTGCAGGCTGTTCAGTCTTGCTGCCACAACCGGCGAGCGCCACAGTCAATGCAAAAACCAAAACCAGTACCAGTGAAAAACACCTTTTCACACTTTTCATTGAAAAATTCCTCCTTTTAATGAGTTGATATACTATCCGGATTTACTCCGGTATTAGCCATGAACAACACCCGTAGTCAAACCTTTGACAAAATGTTTCTGGAAGAAGGAATATGTAAGTAGATTCTGCCATTATCATATTAAATCTGAGCAGTAAACAAAATAGAACGAATTGTTATAAAGTAAACTATATTGCATAGGTATGCCCCAAATTTTTACAACAATATTTTACACACGTACTCGATGTATTCAGTTTAGAACTATTAATTGCACTATTTTGCACATAACCCATTTATAGTGCAAAAAAATCTCCCTAAAGGTTTAACCCGAGGGAGATTTTCTTAGTACATTGTATTTCCTTTTTCATATTGAATTTATATTCCACAATTTTACTGTTATTCTTCCATCTCAGCTTGAGTTGAAAGAGCTCTTCCTATTTTCGCAGTTATTGAAAAATCATTTCAACCTTATGTTCCTTGTTGTCTTCAAATAAAGGAAGAACATTGCTGTTAATTTCTGTTCCATCCACCATTATCTTTACATTTCCATCACTTACACGATAGAATCCTTCTGGTTTTTGAACAAGAATGTTGTAAACCGCTTTTCCTGAATTTACCCTGAACCGGATGGAAGTCTCATTTTCCTTCATCACCGGATCCAGTATGATTCCCTGTCTGGTGTATTCAACGCCTAATGCTGACATTAAGGTAAGAATCAGCCATGTAGAGGTACCGCTCAGCATAGGACCGATATTCTCACCGGTTTCACTATTATTGTACTGTGTACAGAATCTGGGGTTTCCACAAGTTACAAACGGATTTTTCATGGTCTTGTACGGAGCAACAAGGTCCACCATCCAGTAAGCCATCCTGCCCAGTCTTGCTGCAAGTTCCTTGTCCTTTACTTCCTTGGCTGCTTTCAGCATCGCAGATGTTGCCATCATGGTCGCATGCTTGAATACAGCTCCGTTTTCTCTATCACCAGGGAAATAATGGCCGGTTGCCGTATCATTTGCCACCTTGCCCAGATCGGTCAGTGTAACCAGTTTTAATCCGTATGGAGTCTTCAAATACTTTTCGATGGTATCCAGCATGATTCCAATCTGTTCTTCCGTTGCCGAATCTGAAAGCACTGCCCAGTTGAATGAATTCAGGAAGTAAGAGCCGTCGATATTGGGGTCTGCGGAAAGCCCGTCTCCTTTCGCTCCCAGGTAGGTATATTCATTGTTCTTATACCGGTTGAACAGCACCCTGGCAAAGAAGTCTCCTTTCCATGCATGCTCTTGAAGATTACCATAGAGTTTCTGTGACATTTCTTCAAGATTCTGCGCGTAAGACTGATCCCCTTTTTCCTTAGCAAGATACTTTGTCTGATCAATAGCCAACTTTAACAGGAATCCGTTCATGATACTTTCAGAGTAGTCACTGATAAATGGATCTCCGAATCTTCCGCCCTTTTCAATTTGTTCGCGGTAACGTTTCTCCTTGGTAATACCGTCAATAAAGTCATTATCCAGCTTCAGGCAGTCATTCCAGTCTGCATTGTCCAGCAGCGGAATTCCATGCTTTCCTACGGAGATTTCACCGGAGTATCTTAAAATAGCTTTGATGGTTTCATAAATGGGGCGTGTCTTTACGGGTTTGGTTCCTGCGATTTCGCACTCTTCATTCAGGAATCCGATATCTCCGGACAGATTGATATAGCGATAAGTCGCCTGAATAAACCAGAGCGCATCATCGGACCACTTGCCCGGCTCCTTGCCTTCCCAGAAGAAGTTGTGGTAGGCAAAACCGAATTCAAATACCTTGCTGCACCATTCTTTCAAAAGCTGCTTTACAAAATCAACCATTCCCATGCTGACAAAATAGTACATGGTCGCATAAATGTCCTGAATTTCTCTGAAGCCGATTTCCCTGTATCCCTTCTGCGTCTGACAGAAGGAGCGGGATACGAAGGTCTGGTAAAGCACCTGGAAGGGAAGGTTTTTATTAAAATATGTATTCAATGCATCATCCGAAGACTGAAGTTCAATGAAGTTTCTGTACCGGTCATAGAACTGCTTGTTTTCCTCCAGAGCTTTCTCTACTGAACCTGGCTTGGAGTAAGCATCTATTAGATTGATGATCTCTGCTTTCAATGTGTCATGATTAAACTCCGGATTGACCTTCTTGGATACTAATCCTGTAAAGTTGTCTACCTGGCAGGTCTCCCCGGGTTGAACACTGATTTCTCCAGCCAGAGCAAAGAAGCCGGGACCCTTCCTGTAGAAATTATTGCTGAGGTTAGCGACTCCCTCGGGGTTTTCCAGCGTACCACTGCCTACAAATTCATTGTAGTTACCGCAGAATTCCTTTGCAAAGGTTGCTGCCCCGCTCTTTTTAATCATCATGGTATGGAAGCGGATATCCTCTCTTCCCTGCTCAGGATAATAGTCAGGACTGATGGCCGCAATGGTATCGTCTTCATTCTTTAGAATTCTCGTCTGCATGATGACATTGCTGTATAATACATCTTCAAACAATGCATGGGGTGACGCTGTTCCGAACATGCCTGTATAAACCAGCTTCAAATCTCTTGGCTGAGATCCGTTGTTTTTAATAATGATTTGCTGTACTTCCGTAGCCAGAGGAAGTCCCTTTTTTTGTGGCAGGATAAATATCACACGCTTGATTTCCAACCCGCATTTTGTTTTATACTGGATCGTCGTATAATTCTGAGAATGAATACAGGTTGCTGATTCAATATTGCTGTCATTGGCGTCTGCGGAATAGAAAATCTTCTTGCAGTTTTCAACCAGATAGAACTGGCGGTTGGCTGGGAAGCCATTCTCTTCCTGCCTCATATCCCAACGGGTCGCTAGAACCTGGGTCGCTGCATGAGATCTGAAGCTGCCTCTTCCAAGCTTGTCAACGACGCTTTTGGGTGTTGTCTGCAGTGCATGATCAAAGCCTACCCGGTTTCCCATCAGAAGGTTTACATTAAAATGCGGTCCCGGCGATGGAGTCCTGAGATCGACGATATGTTCTCCGTGTGCATTCAGCTCGCCAGCCCATTTGTTAGCCGATGCCAGGGTATCAATAATTTGCTGAAGTAACCCTTTGGGAGGATCCACCTGAACAGCCGTACCTTCTTTAACATATATACCGATATTGTTGGTTTCCCCGTTGTTTACAATCAATACAGATGCTTTTTTCCCAGCAGCCTTTAACAGGTATTCTGCTGCTTCCCTGTTTTTTAGCAACTCCAGCATCACCGGCGCTTTCACAGGCAGGTTAGCCACTCCGATGACCCGGTCAAAACAGCTGTCCACATACAATGCATCCAAAACCCATCCGTCCTGAAGCAATGATTGAAACTCCCTTTTGAGAATATCCTCGGGTTTTATACTCGCCCCTCTGGCAACGTACTCCTTTAACATAATGAACCTCCTTTATAACAATTAAAATACAAAAGATTTCATAGCAATTCACAAAAAAAATGTTTTGGCAGGTAGTATCTGGGGAGAGTTCCCTGCCAAAACGGTATTCCCCAATAAGGGGATGGTTGACGCAAATAGTGAATCGATCTTGCTATGTCTCAGGGATTAATCATTTCCCATTACAACTTCAACAGAGTGTTCTTTTCCGTCTTCAAAGATCGGAAGAACATTTCCGATAAATTCATTGCCATCCACCACCAGTTTCTTGATTCCCTTTGAAACGTGGTTTGGATTCTTCACTGTGATGTTATAGATAGAACCTCTATAATGTCTTGTAACTTTAAATCCATCCCAGCTTGATGGAATACATGGGTCTACGGCCAAGCCTTCATAGTCCGGCTTGATTCCCAGGATCCACTGTGTGATGGCTGCAAAGTTCCAAGCTGCGGTACCTGTCAGCCAGGAGTTCTTTGCTTCACCCGGTTTCACAGCATCCTTACCAGCGATCATCTGTGAGTATACATAAGGTTCTGTCTTATGAATATCGCTGATCTCTTCAAGGTATGCAGGAGCGATCTTTGAATAGTATTCAAAAGCTCTGTCTCCTCTTCCAAGCACTGTTTCACCGGCAATAATCCAAGGATTGTTGTGACAGAAGATTCCGGCATTTTCTTTATATCCCTGAGGATATGTGGAGATTTCACCAAGATTGATATGATATTTTGTATACGCAGGATTCAACAGTACAATTCCGTACGGAGTATCCAAATATTCTTTTACTGAATCGAGAGCTCTTTGAGCAGCGCCGCTTTCAACGCCGATTTCCGCCATTACGCAGAAGCCCTGGGATTCAATGAAGATCTTACCTTCTTCACATTCCTTGCTTCCGATCTTGTTTCCGAAATCGTCATAGGCACGGAGGAACCAATCACCGTCATATCCGTACTTCATAACGGTTTCCTTCATGGTCTTGATGTGCGCGCTTGCTGCTTTTGCTTCATCCTTCAGGCCTAGGTATTCACAGATCTTCACATAGTCCTGACCGATGAATACGAACATGCCTGCGATCAGTACGGATTCTGCAACCTTACCATCCTTGCTTGTTGTTGTCTGGAAGGATTCATCCGGCGTTGAGGAGAAGCAGTTCAGGTTCAAGCAGTCATTCCAGTCTGCTCTACCGATCAATGGAAGCCCGTGAGGTCCAAGGTTGTTCACAACATGATAGAAGGAACGCTTCAAGTGCTCGAACATGCTGGCTTTCTTGTTCTCATTGTTATCAAAAGGTACTTCTTCTTCAAGGATATTGAAATCTCCGGTCTCCTTGATGTATGCCGCAGTCGCAAGAATTAACCACAATGGATCGTCATTGAAGTTTCCGCCGATTTCATTATTTCCTTTCTTGGTCAGCGGCTGGTACTGATGGTATGCACCGCCATCTTCAAGTTGGGTAGCTGCGATATCCAGGAGTCTTTCCTTTGCTCTTTCGGGAATCTGGTGAACAAAGCCGAGAAGGTCCTGATTGGAGTCTCTGAAGCCCATTCCTCTACCGATACCGGATTCAAAGTAGGACGCGCTTCTGGACATATTAAAGGTAACCATACACTGATACTGGTTCCAGATATTGACCATACGATCCAGCTTCTCATCACCTGTCTTAACGGAGAATTTGGAAAGGAGGTTATCCCAGTATTTCTTCAACTCATTGAATGCCTGTTCAACAGCCTTTGAATCCTTGAAGCTGTCGATCATTGCCTTTGCTTTGGTCTTGTTGATGGAACCGTCTGCGTTAAATTTCTTATCAACTTCATTTTCAACATAGCCCAATACGAATACAAATTCTTTTTCTTCCCCTGGAGCCAATTTGATGTTCATGCTGTGAGATGCAATCGGAGACCATCCGTGAGCAACAGAGTTTCTTGACTTGCCTTCTACAACGGCAGCAGGTTCATCAAAACCTTTATACATGCCGAGGAAACTGTCTCTGTCCGTATCAAAGCCATCGATCGGTGTGTTTACAGAGTAGAAAGCATAGTGATTTCTTCTTTCTCTGTATTCGGTCTTATGGTAAATTGCTGAACCGTCAATTTCAACTTCTCCGGTGCTGAAGTTTCTCTGGAAGTTGGTCATATCGTCCAAAGCATTCCATAAGCAGAATTCGATAAAGGAGAATAAAGTAACATTCTTTTCAGAAGCTCCGGTGTTCTTTACAGTGACCTTATGTACTTCGCCATTAAAGTTTACAGGAACGAAGAACAAAGTTTCAGCTTTGATGCCATTGCGTTCGCCGCTGATCACGGTGTAACCCATACCATGTCTGCACTCGTATTTGTCCAGGTCCTTTCTTACCGGCATCCATCCCGGAGACCAGAAATCATCGCCGTCATGGATATAGAAATATCTGCCGCCAAAGTCTACCGGCACGTTATTGTATCTATATCTTGTTATACGTCTGAGTCTGGCATCCTTATAAAAGCAATAGCCCCCTGCCGTATTGGAAATCAGGGAAAAGAACTCCTGGCTTCCAAGGTAGTTGATCCAGGGATAGGGAGTTTTGGGTGTTGTAATTACATACTCTTTGTTTGTGTCGTTGAAATAACCGTATTTCATCTTAGACCCTCCATTTTTACATAATATATTTCAATCTTACGCTATAGGATGAATTTTTTATCGCAAGAATTGTATTCGAATTAATGGTTTTACGAATTCATGAATCTGCTTTGTTTTCTTACATTGGAACATCGAACGAAATACTATACTCAGCCTTGATAGATTGGATTTTTGGTTAACCCTTGGAAGCTGTCGTTACTATAGATAGTAACTTCTAACATTCATTATACCAAATTTTAACCGCTTTCAATATATACATTTTAAACAAAGTCATTCGAGTAAATTTTGCTTATAAATCCGCAATGAATTTCTTTATTATGTTTTATTATAAAAGTAGGCTGACGCTCCCTACGGAGCGTCAGCCCCCTTTACATCCTATCTTTTATGATAGCTTATTTACCATTCGCTTTGAGCCATGCATCGTACTGTTTCTGCATTTCTGCAAGAATCTTATCAACGCCAGCTGCCTTCATTTCTTCGCTCCACTTCTTGAGAGCAGGTTCTGGATCAACAGCACCAGTCCAGATCTGTTTGTAGTGCTTCTGAACTACGTTCTTAACAGCACCGATTTCGTTTTCAACGTTCTTGTTGTCAAATACGAAACCTAAGCTCTTCATAGGAAGTCCAGCTGCATTGTAAGCCTTGAATTTTTCCCATTTCTGAGGATCTTCGTTGTCGAGGAGGTAATCGCTGAACTGATCACCGAATCTCCAACCGTTACCTGCTCTGTAACCTTTGTTTTCAGTAAGTTTAACTACGTTGTCAGATACTTTTGTATAGTGTTCTTTTTCGATACCATATACGAACAGGTTCTTGAGGAACTTGTCAGTGTAGAGCATTTCAATGAACTTGAATGCCTTATCTGGGTTCTTACATCCTGCAGGAATAGCAAGCATAGCACCAGTTGTTTCACGGTTAGTCATGATTGGCTTAGTGATATCAACCTGTACCCAGTCGATGTTTGTGGAAAGCTTCATTTCTTCTGCTTTACCAGGCTTCATGGACTGAACAACTGCAAAGTACTTACCAGTCTTCATTTCTTCAGAGAAGTTATCCTGTGTAGGAGCGTCTGCATGAATCCAGCCCTTCTTGTAGTATTCACGCATCTTCTTGTAGAGAGCTACTGCTTCAGGTGATTCAAACTGGTTGATGATCTTTGTATCTCTGTTATCAGAGTACAGAACACCAGGAATATCGTCATCACTGATGTTATCCCAGTCGAGGAGTTTGAAAGGACCTTCCATCTGTACGTTCAAGAGAGGATATACGCCTTGTTCTCCAGCCTTGATCTTTTCGAATACAGGTTCGAGATCTTCGAGCTTCTTAATAGCTTTAGGATCTACCTTATACTTGTCAGCAAGGTCTTTCTTAAGGAGAACGCCCCAGTTATGAACTTTTTCCTTGTTTGTAGGAACTGCGAAGTTCTTTCCGTTGATAGCTGAACCCTTGAGGAAGTCTTCTCCAACGATTTCCTTAATCTTGGAGTTCTTCAAGTAAGGTGTAAGATCAGTAAAGTAACCAGCATTTGCATTTACATAGAAGTTAGCTGCCCAGTTGGAAGTGAATACTACGTCAACATTCTGACCGGAAGCGAGCATTGGGTTGATTTTTGGAGTGTAAGTATCTCCCCAACCGAAGTTTTCTGCCTTCACTTTTACGTTGATCTTGTCTTTCAGGTACTCTGTAGCTGCGTCTGCAATTTTTTGCATTTCAGGCTGGCTGTCAGCAACACAGTAGAAAGTCAATTCTGTTTGTTCTCCAGCAGGCTTAGCATCTGCCTTAGCCTCTGTCTTAGTTTCTGCCTTTGTTTCAGTGGAAGCTGCAGGAGTTTCTGTCTTGCTGCCACAACCGGTGAGCGCCACAGTCAATGCGAAAACTAAAACCAGCGCCAGTGAAAAATACCTTTTCATGCTTTTCATTGAAAAATTCCTCCTTTTAATGAGTTGATATACTATCCGGATTTACTCCGGTATTAGCCTTTAACCGCGCCAACAGTCAAACCTTTTACGAAATACTTCTGGAAAAAGGGGTATGCAAAGATGATCGGCCCGATGGAAAGCACTGCAATTGCCATACGAGCGCCTTCTGTAGGCAGCTTTGCCAAAACAACGGCTGCTTCAGAGAAGTTTGCACTACCGCTGGTCAAGTACTGAATACTTACCAAAGTCTGATACATGAGGTACTGAATATTGAAGAATTTACGCTCAGTAACGAACATCAGCGGCAAATACCAGTCATTCCAGAAATTGAGGGTACAGAACAACCCGATGGTAGCCAAACCGGCACGGCAGAGCGGAAGAACGATAACAAAGAAGGTTCTGAACTCGCCGGCACCGTCGATCCTTGCGGACTCGATGATCGCATCCGGGATGGTGGTTTTGTAGAAAGTTCTCATGATCATTACGAACCATGCATTCATGAGGTAAGGGAATATCAGAATCCAAACGGTGTTGTTGATTCTAAAAAGCTGTGTATAAACCATAATCCAGGGTACGATGCCGCCGCCGAAAATCATGGTGAAGTATGCAATGAAAGAGAAGAACCCTTTATATTTGAATGTTGGTCTTGATAACGGATAGGCGTACATACAGATTACCATGAGGCTGAGTAAAGTACCTACAAGAGTTACAAATATGGATACACCGTAGGCTTTCCAAATGGCATCCCCTGCCTTAAGAACGTAATCATAGGCCGCCATTGAAAATTCCCGGGGAATAAATTTGTATCCGCCATTTCTTATTGCCTGCTCACTTGTGAAAGATATGGAGAGAACCAGCATCAGCGGGCCAACACAAGCAACTACGCAGATAAGAAAAATAAGGTTTAATATTATATTGCTTCCAAAAGATATCGAATTAAGACTATTCTTTTTTATACTAGTCGAATTATCCATTTCCATCCTCCTTCCGCCTCTTCTAATTATTATGTAGAGAGACAACCTTTGTGCTGTAACCGTAATTGTTAGAACAAGGACCGATCACTATCGATTTTTTTAACAATATAGTTCGCAGTAAATACAGTGATACATCCGACAACGGCCTGATAGAAACCTGCAGCAGCCGCCATACCTACACTGTTTGAATTTCTTAAGGCTCTGAATACATAGGTATCGATAACATCCGTTACGGAGTACAGAGTTCCGCTATCCTTAGGAACGTTGAAGAACAAACCAAAGTCTGCGTTGAAGATCCTACCTACAGCGAGCAGTGTCATAATAATCATGATCGGCTGTAACATTGGAACCGTGATATGCCTGATCTGCTGCCATCTGGTTGCTCCATCGATCGCTGCAGCTTCATAATATTCTGAATCGATCCCTGCAATTGCTGCCAAATAAACAACTGCATTGTAACCGGTATATTTCCAAAGTTGGAAGAAGGTAAGTATGAAAGGCCAGTATTTTGGCTCTGCATACCAATTTACCTTTGCGCCGCCTAAAGCTGTTATTATACTTCTATTGACATATCCATTTTCCATGCTGAGGAATGAATAAGCCAAATAACTAACAACAACCCAGGATAAGAAATAAGGCAGGAACATAATGCTCTGATAAAGCTTTGCAAGCCTTTTATTTAAAAGCTCATTTAATCCGATCGCCAAGAAAACAGGAATGATAAGACCTAAAACAATAAAAACAAGATTGTACAGTATGGTGTTTCTTGTTACTTCGAATGCTTGAGGGGTATTAAAGAAGAATGTAAAATTCTTAAACCCGACCCAGTCACTTTTGATAAGACTTGTAAAGAAGTCCCCGTGGAACCTGTATCTTTTAAATGCAATTACAACACCGAACATCGGAAGGTAATTGTTTATTAAAAGAACGATCAATCCAGGAAGAAGCATTGCAAATAATGCCCAGTTATCCTTAAGTTCCTTAAAAAAACCGCCTGAAGAACCTCTCTTCTTTGCTAAGGCAGTTGAACTCACCATGAATCACACCTTTCGTAAAAATTAGTTGTATTAGTGCGGTTATTATTTCGATTATCGCTTCGTCTGTTCTTATGATATAAAATTTGGGAGGTTAACTAAATGGAGTGAATTGCTATATGGTAAACTATATTGCGTATATGAGAATATCAAAATATTACAACAAAATTTTACACTTTTATTGGACAAGCCTTTATTCCGCAGCTTACTGTTCATGATCATTTTCAAAGGGTTCTGGATTAGTGCAAAAAAATCCCCCTGATGTATTTTTTTACACCAAGGGGATTTACCTCATCTTTTTTCTTTGTATAGTATTGCATTCCTTTCCTCTTTCGCTCTTTGTTCTATAGTCTTTGCTTTTGGTTCATTAATCTTTGCGCTTTGATTTTTTTTCTTAACTCTTTCCTTCTTTATTCTATCATTCTTCTTTCTCAGTTCCCTACGCTATCCCTGTACTCTGAGGGAGTTACACCCTCATGCTTCTTAAACAGTTTTGAAAAATAGTGCGCATCAGGGATCCCGACCATTTCCGCCACTTCATAGGTTTTAAAGCGGATATCTTTTAAAAGCTCTTTTGCCTTCTCTATTCTGATTTCATTGAGGTAATCAACAAAGTTTTTCCCCAATTCTTTTTTAAACATTCTGCTGATATAGTAGGTGCTTACGTAGGCATGTTCAGCCACCTCATTCAAGCTGACCTGCTCGCTGTAGTGGCTTTGAATGTAGTCCACAGCCTTTTTCAGTATCAACTTGATACTCTTGTTGTTAAAGGAATTAACCTTGCTGGCAACACTGAGGGCAATTTCTTCAAGAATGGAATTCAGTTCTCTGACACTGTCACACCGCTCGATCATTTTGAAAAGGCTGCTGATATCCTTGTTTACTTTTCCTTTTTCATTATCTGCCGTGGATACGGAAACTCTAATGTTATTAATTAAGGAAACCGTATTCCAGTAGAAGTTCTTCAGATATTCCCTGCTGACTCCCCCGAGTTTGTCCACTGATTCGGATATCTCCATCAAGCGCATTTTTACAACAGATTCATTTCCTGATTTGATCCCCTCCATCAAAAGGCGCTGAAAGCTTTCCAAAACAGAGTTGTCCTCACATTTAAAGAAAGAATTCAAGTCCTTGTAACAAATGATGGAGTTATTCCCGATGTAAAACTTATGTTCCAGCGCTTCACTGCATTCCTTCAGCTTCAACGGAAGCTGCATAGCTCCTGTACCTTCCGAACTGATCGCAATGGTAACCGTAAATCCGAAGCAGTTTTGAATAATCTCCTGAAGATAATCGCACTTCTTTTGTATCAATTCCATAAAATCATTGCGATGGTTTTTGCTCTGGACGATGAATGCAATTCTTTTACTGGAGATGGAAATACTGATCACATCCAGGTCGTCGGAAAAGGTTTCATCAAAGGTGTTGATAATCCCGAACTGATACAGATGGGAGTTATACTGGTCCGGCTTACTGCTGCCATCGTCATCTCCACTTTCATTTTCAACTACGACGAGAATATACTTGTCAATGTTGATACTGAAGAGTTCCATTTTTCCCGCGATGTCTTCCTGGTTGGCGTTGATGCCGTAAATGATATCATAAAGGAGTTTTTCCCTTAAAATCGGGATATTCTGTTCAAAATGTTTTCTTAGCTTTTCAATCTCCTCCGTTTTATCCCGTTGAAACTTCAACTCCTTGACAGCCCTTTTCACTACAGAGGTAAGCTCTTCAATTTTTGAGGGTTTCAGGATAAAGTCAAAGGCTCCCAGTTTAATCGCTTCCTGGGCATAGTCAAAATCCCTGTACCCTGTCAAGATAATGACCTTACTTGAAGGGATCACATCCTTGATTTCACGGATCATGGTCAAGCCATCTACTTCAGGCATTTTAATATCCGTAAAAACAATGTCCGGCTGTAACTCCCGAATCAGTCTGCTGCCCTCAACCCCATCGGAAGCTTCTGCACAGATCTCGCAATCAAATTGTTTCCAATTGATGATGTTCTTCAATCCCTTTCTAATAATAGGCTCATCGTCAACAATGATTACCTTATACATATTGTTTCCCTCCAGTCTCAGGCTTCTCAAAGGGTATATTTACAATTACTTTCGTATATTCTCCTGGCTGGCTCTCCAGCTTCAGCCCATATTTCTCTCCATAGAAAAGCTTGATACGCCGGTTCACGTTTTCAATCCCAATACTTTTTCGTTTGGTACGTTCCAGGCTTCTGAAGTAGGTATCATTATCCATGGAAAGCTTGTCGTTCAGCATTTCCAATTCATCTTTCTCAATTCCCATGCCGTTATCCAAAACTTCAATAAACACTTCCCCATCTTTTAGTGTGGCATTGAGCCGGATAATTCCTTTGTCTCTGCTTCGCTCAACCCCATGATAAACCGCATTTTCAATCAAGGGTTGAATGAGCAGCCTCGGAATTTTCACATTGAGTACTTCCTGCTGCACATTCTTTTCAAGGGTAATCCTGTCTTCGAATCTGTTCTTCAAAATAACAATATAATTGTCAATATATGTAAATTCTTCTTCAATAGAGATCAGCCTGTCATCCCTGCCGATACTGGCCTCCATCAATGACGAAAGCGCTGTTACCGTATTGCTGATTTCAGGCACGTTGTTTAACTGCGCCATCCAGTTGATGGACTCCAGTGTATTAAAAAGAAAATGAGGGTTGATCTGAGATTGCAATGCTTTTATTTCTGCTTCCTTACGCGTGATCTGCTCACGATAGATCCAATTGACCAGATGATTAATTTCCTTTGCCATTTCATTAAAAGTCTTATGCAGGAAGCCCAATTCGTCACCACGGTCAATTTCAATACCCACAATTCCCTCCCCTTTTTGGACCTTTTTCATTCCTTTTACCAGCCGGTTGATAGGGTTGATGAAATCAACGGCAATGTACAGCCCAAGGGTTGAAAGAATAACTACAGAGATAACGCTTAACAGGATAATCCATTGTCTTAGCATATTAATTTCTTTATAGAGCTGAGGCAGAGATATATAAGTTACGACCCTCCACGAAGGATCCTTCATTGAAACATAGGAAAACAGCACGTTATTTTCCCGATCAATAAGAGATCCTCTATTGTCCACTATTTTTTGCTGAAGTTCCTCATTAATTAAATTATTATTTAAAGGGTTTCTGTTAACAATGCACTCATTATTAGAAGACATAACAGCGATGTTTTGTATATCCGAGGTGATCAAGTCCTGATAAACCGTTTCCAAGAACTCTTTTTTCACCAGGATGACCATTAAACCAATCTCACTAAAGTTATCCCGATTATAGATGGTTCTTGCAAAATATACATTTTCCGCGCCTTTTCCTTTTGTATCCAGATACCAGACGCCTTTTCCCTTACCTTCCCTTGCGCGGTCATGGATATCTTGTCTTATGTTACTGATGCTGTCCCTAATACTTATTTTTCTGCTGTTGTTATCCGCAGTATAATAATAGCCATCTCTCGAAATCAGGCAGATGGATTGAATTTCCTCCCTGGAAAATACTATTTTTTTCAATGTATTATTGATCTCGGTTTCAATCTCATAGGCATTCAAAGGTTTATATGCTGTTATATTGTCATTCAAGCTATCGTATACTTTTCTATCATATAAAAGGTCCTGGGAAACCACCGTCAAATTGCTTACATAATCTTTCAGCCTGAGTTCAATTGTATTTAGGATATCCTGCGTGTAAGCAATGGATTTTTTATAGATAATATCCGCAGAAATTCTGTAGCTCATAAACCCAATTAAGATTAAGGGAATAATAATCTGGATGTAAAAAACCAAAAGGATTTTTCTTTTTATGGACAGGTTTTTATAGAACCTCAATAATTTGTTATTTTTGTTCTTCATCTGTTTACCCCCAGGAAATTATTCAATCCCCTTTTTGACATATTCCATTTTCGCAGCATCCCATAATGATTCTGCCGATCTCTCTCCTTCAAGTACATACGGAAATTCCTTTACAATGGTGCCTTCCCAGACTGACCTGTCAACAAAGCTATCTGGGGGCCTTATGAATTCAACGGCATTATTAAGGAGCGCTCTTTCAGTTACGCGTAAACGTCCAAGATAAGTGTTTGAATATTTTGACCGGACATTGCTTATCATTCCAGTCTTTTCCGATAAAAGATCCGCTGATGCTTCTGATGTCAGGGCTTTCAAAAGCTTGATGGAAGCTTCTCTCCTGTCTGAGTTATCCCAGGTTGTCTTGCTCATATAAAATGTACCGCATCCAAAACCATAGATTAATGAAGATTCTCCTGCGACTCCGCCGGAAAAAGACGGGAACGGTACGATATCTACTGTGGTATCTTCATTATCGAATCTTCCCAGAAACCACGATCCTTGAACAATCATGGCAGCCCTTTTGTTCATAAATAGCGCATCTCGGTCTCTGCTGCTCAATTTGAAATAGTTTTCAGGGAATGCCCCCATGTTGTACAACTCTTTCATGACTTCCATGGCATCCGTATAGCATCGGTTGGCCTTCCCATTCTTAAAAGGCAATTCTACATTGGCCTTCCCGCCAAGCTTTGCTATAATATTCTGGTACAGGTAGGTTCCCTCAGGTGTAGAATTATAGGCAATCGGTGTGATGTTATTGTTCTTGAAGTCGATCACAGCCTGTTTTAAATCGTTATAAGTCCGAGGAACTTTAACGTTGTATTTTGCAAACAAGTCCCGGTTGATGAACAAGCACTCATAAATGATTTCCAGAGGCAGCCCATAAATCTTTCCGTTGAAGGTTGTATATTCCCAATTGTCTTTCCCAAAGGTTTCCTTCCATGCCTTTTCTTTCTCCAGGACCTCTGTAAGGTCCGCAACCTTGTCCGCCTTGATCAGCGCTCTGATATCCGAACCGGGCCACAACCCAAAAACATCCGGATTATAACCTGAAGCAAAGTCTGTTTTCAACTTATGTAAAAAGTCATCTCCGAACATGGATTCATTGACGACTTCAATGTCCGGGTGCTCTTCCATGAAACGATTTAAAATCTGCTGCAGCGGATCCGCCTTGGCATCCACGCCTCCCCAACTGCTAATAAACCGCAGCTTCATCTTTTCTACCGGATTGGCCTTTTCTGCAATTGCAATTGCTTCATATTTAGGAGATGGCGCACAAGCGCTGGAAGCCAGCACGAGAAGAGCAACAATGATTATTGACAGCCATGACCTTCTTTTAACCTTCATTTAGATACCCCATTCATTTCAAGTAACTACTTCTATGTAAGACCTCTATTGAATTATATCAAATAATTTCATATTGATATAGAAAAAAATTGCACCTGAGTTCATCAAAGTGCAATTTTTTCCACTAACTTTCAAATATTGACTTAATAATTACTTTAAAACGATATTTCCATCTTCAACTTCAACGGAAACGATACTGCCTTCCTTATATCTTCCACGCAGGAACCATTCCGCCAATTCATCTTCAATGTATCTCTGAATTGTCCTTCTCAGCGGCCGAGCTCCGTACTTCGAATCGTATCCCTTATCGAGGATGAAGCTTTTAGCCGCTTCCGATATTTCCAGCCTCATACCTTTACCTTCGACTTCCTCAGTAACTTCCTTCAGCATCAGCTCAACGATCTGTTTCAGTTCTTCACGGTTCAATTCTGTAAATACGATAATTTCATCAATTCTGTTGAGGAATTCAGGCCTGAAGGTTTCCTTCAAGACATCCCGCACCTTGCTTTCCAGGGCTTGATATCCGGCATTTGCAAAGCCTATTCCATTGGACTTGAGCTGCGTCCCGGCATTGGAAGTCATAATGATGACCGTATTCTCAAAATTCACAACCCTGCCATGGCTGTCTGTCAGTCTGCCATCCTCAAGGATCTGCAGCAACATATTGAATATATCCGGGTGTGCTTTTTCGATTTCATCCAGCAGAATCACGGAATAGGGTTTCCGTCTGATCTTTTCAGTCAGCTGTCCGCCATCATCATATCCTACATATCCCGGAGGGGAACCAATTAATTTGGAGACTGTATGCTTTTCCATATACTCGGACATATCCAGCCTGATCAGCGCCTCTTCACTTTCGAACAACTCAGCTGCCAGCGCTCTTACCAATTCCGTCTTTCCTACCCCGGTAGGTCCGACAAAAACAAAGGAAGCAGGCTTTCTTTTCTTTCTGAAGCCTGATCTATTTCTGCGTATGGCCTTCGACACGCTTTTTACAGCCTCATGCTGTCCTATGACCCTCATGTGCAGCCGCTCTTCGAGATTCAGCAGCTTTTCAGCCTCAACCTCCGTCAGCCTCTGTACAGGGATCTTCGTCCAGGATTCAATCACATAAGCAATATCCTCCGTTGTAATATGCACATCCTTGTTCCGGTCCTCGATATCCCTGATTTGCTGCTGCAGCTTGCACTCTCTTACCTTAAGGTCTGCAGCCTTCTGGTAGTCTTCGATAGAATCTGCTGAAATCGCTGTTTCCTTCTCATCCTGCACCTTTTTCAGTTCCTCTTTCAAGGTTTCCAGTTCTACCAATGCAACGTTTTTCAGGTTTGCCCTGGAGCCGGCTTCATCAATGACATCGATGGCTTTATCCGGCAGGAAACGGTCTGTAATATACCGTTCGGAAAGAATCGCAGCAGCTTTGATTACCTCATCAGAGATCTTTACCCTGTGATGATTTTCATAATAATGCTTGATCCCTTTTAATATTTCAATGGTATCTTCAATACTTGGCTCATCCACCAAAACCGGCTGGAACCTTCTTTCAAGGGCAGAATCCTTTTCGATATGCTTCCGATACTCATTGAGCGTCGTCGCACCGATGATCTGTATCTCCCCCCTTGAAAGCGCAGGCTTTAGGATATTCGCAGCATTCATAGCTCCTTCCGCTTCCCCGGCTCCCATGATATTATGCAGTTCATCGATGACAAGAATTACATTTCCAAGAGCTTTTGCCTCTTCGAGGATTCCTTTCATCCTTCCTTCAAACTGGCCTCTGAACTGCGTACCGGCAACAATCCCGGTCAAGTCCAGAAGGTAAACCTCTACATTAAAGAGCTTCGCAGGAACCTGTTTTTGGGAAATTCTGACCGCAAGACCTTCCGCAATGGCAGTCTTTCCTACTCCGGGTTCACCAATCAAAACCGGATTGTTTTTCGTCCTTCTGTTTAAAATCTGAATGACCCGGTCAATCTCCTTCTGTCTTCCCACAACCGTATCAAGTCTTCCTTCTTTGGCTTGATCCGTAAGGTTCGTGCCATACATATCCAGATACTTCTTTTTTCTTAGTCCCTTTTTCTCCTGTGTCTTTGTCCTGGTACTGTTCTTGCTTTCCTTCTCTTCAACCTTTTCCTTTGGCTGGTCATTTCCACCCTCATCCCCATCCGCATTCCCTGAAAAAGCTTTACTGATAAAACTGAAGAATGGGTTTTCTTTATTGGGTGTCCCCTGTGACGCCATCGGTATATTCATATTATCAATATCTACATTATCAAACATATTTCCAACCTGTTTGTTCAGATTGTCAATATCCTCTTCGGACATACCCGTCTGCTCAATTAATTGATTAATGGGCTGTATTCCTTGTTTTTTCGCACATGTAAGGCATAAACCTTCCTGCGTTTGTTTTCCATCCACTAATTTTGATATAAACACGACTGCAAAGTTTTCCTTACAAACAGAACACATCATCATTGCTGCCACCTCCTTATGCACTCCAACGTATCTGCGTTATTAACAACAGCTTTTAAACCATATATGCTGTAAAACTGAATTTGTCTGATTTCATGCCTTACTTTAATGAAATAAAGTTGATCAAAGTATAATTTTGAATCGTTTTTTACTGAAAACATCCTGTAAATCCAACTGCCTCAAGTCATAAATAAATCCAATATTATTTATTACCAACATTTACTCCAGTTCAAGCATCATCGGGGAAAAAAGGACATCAAACTTGCATATTTTGTTTAGATATATGAACTAAGTATATCATAATTTACTTGGCTGGTCTAATCCAATGTCCATACCCCAAGGTGGTCATCCTGTTTATGCGGAGCAATAAATAAAAATACCTGTGTCATAGTCCAGATATCTGGTTATTTCAATGACACAGGTATGTTAGCTTTGAATTGGTGTATATTTCCCGTTTGAATTTACAGCTTTACTGTATGAAGGCCTTGAAAATCATAGTACAAAGCGCACCTATGGATGCGGTAATTGGAATCGTCAGTACCCAGGCCCATACAATATTTCTTGCCAATGCCCATCGAACGGCAGATAATCTTTTTGCTGCTCCTACTCCCATAATTGAAGTAGATATGACATGGGTTGTACTTACCGGTGCACCAAAATAGGTTGCCGATTCAATGACCGCGGCAGCCGCCGTCTCAGCTGCAAAACCGCCGATCGGCTGAAGTCTGATCATATTGACACCCATGGTTTTTATGATCTTCCAGCCTCCGACAGAAGTTCCCAAAGCCATTGCCACCGCACAAGCAATCTTGACCCAGGTAGGCACGCCGCTTTCATTACTGAGCAGGCCTGAGCTTACCAATGCAAGCGTAATGATCCCCATTGATTTCTGTGCATCGTTATTTCCGTGGGTATAGGCCATAAAAGCGGCGGATAAAATTTGCAGCTTTGAAAACCAACGGTTGACAATCTGCTGAGACAAAGACGCAAGCAGCTTAAACAGCAAGGACATGATGATTAATCCGAATAAAAATCCAATAACCGGAGAAGTTATCAGAGGAAAAATTACTTTAGACCATACTCCCGTCCATATTACTTTTTCAATACTCCATGCATATACAATCGAAGAACCGATGAGTCCGCCGATCAATGCATGGGATGAACTGCTGGGAATTCCGTAATACCAGGTAATCAGATTCCATGTAATCGCAGCAATCAATGCTGAAATAATTACATATTGCTCTAACGAACCGTTAACAAGACCTTTGGATATCGTCTTTGCAACCTTTTCACTCATCAAGGCGCCCAGAAAATTCAGAGAAGCAGCCATAATGATCGCAGCTCTGGGCGTTAAAACCCTTGTGGATACTGAGGTAGCAATAGAATTGGCAGTGTCGTGAAAGCCATTAATAAAGTCAAAGGTTAAAGCAAGTATGACTACTGTTATCAAAGTGAAGCTTATTCCACTAAGCATGTTTCATAACAACCCCTTCAACAATATTGGCCACATCTTCACAAGCATCCAATGTATTTTCAAGATATTCATAAATTTCTTTCCACTTGATAACTTCAACGGCATCCGTTTCCTTAATAAACAGTTTGGTGATGGCATCCCGGAAGATGGTATCCCCCTCGTCCTCAATCCTGTTCACTTCAATAATTCTTTCTCTAAGCAGTTTGCTGGTTTTCATATTTTTCAGCTCCTGCATGACACCCTTGAGCTCTTCCGTACACTTTACGATGAGAGCCGCCATCTTTTTTGCGTCTTCAGTAATGGACTGTACATTAAACATAGTGAATCTATGAGCTGTGGATTCGATATCATCCGTGATATTGTCCAACTCTTTTGCAATCAAATAAATATCTTCTCTGTCAATAGGGGTAATAAATGACTTGTTGAGCTGTTCCAAAATCTTGTGTACTTGCTGGTCGCATTCATGCTCGCAGTCTTCGATCGCCTGGATTTTATCGTTGACCCGGGTATAGTTTCTCATCAGTTCTTCCAGCATTTTTGCTGCTTTACAGCTGTTTTCTGAAGTCTCTACGAATAAATCAAAAAAAATCTCTTCTTTTCTCGTAATTCTAAACATTTTATATCCTCCAAAACAATTTTGCCCGCTGAATTGAACGCATTTTATATTTACAGGGCTTTTCAGTTCTCTATCTAAAAGTAAGTAGTGATTTTCCAACGAAATCAATATTTACTATTCCCATAGTAAATTATACTCCTCGCCTACCTCAAAAACAACAATAACGTAACCTTCATTTAACATGGAATTAACAGAATTTGCTCAATGCCACCAACATCAAGGCTTAGGTCCTTTAATATACTCATCTAAATATTTTCAAACCAGTTTTAGTTTACTAGTATATTAGTATTATGTCAAAACCAAACCATCATATCAGTTATTCATCGTCTAAATTTCTCACTTCTTTGCGCGCATAATACCCTTGAACCTACATCATCGACTATATTTTTCATTTTAAGCATCCATTTTACCCAGGTTTGATTTATATCGTTCAAATCAAAAGTATACATAAAAAATGCACCTCCAAATATCAGGATATTACCAACATTGAAGGTGCCAATTAATTCTGCTCAGTTTCTCAAACAATCATGCATCTAGAAGTTTCCTTAAAAATTGTCCCGTATGGGAAGCTTCAACCTTTGCAACTTTTTCAGGAGTTCCTTCTGCGATTACATAACCACCCTTGTGTCCTCCCTCAGGCCCCAGATCGATAATATGATCTGCCGTCTTAATTACATCCAGGTTGTGCTCTATTACTACGACGGAATTCCCTGTATCGACGAGCCGCTGCAGTATTTCCACCAATCTGTGGACATCGGCAATATGAAGCCCTGTTGTCGGTTCATCCAGAATGTACATGGTGCTTCCCGTACTTCTTTTTGAAAGTTCCGTTGCCAGTTTGACTCTTTGTGCCTCACCGCCCGACAAGGTTGTGGACGGCTGCCCTACCTTGATATATCCCAACCCTACATCATATAACGTCTGCAGCTTTTTCTGAATACGCGGTATGTTTGCAAAAAATTCAAGGGCGTCCTCAACTGTCATATTCAAAACTTCCGAGATATTTTTCCCTTTGTACCGAACCTCCAGGGTTTCCCTGTTATAGCGTTTTCCTTTGCAAACTTCGCAGGGAACATATACATCCGGAAGGAAGTGCATCTCAATTTTGATGATTCCATCTCCGCTGCAGGCTTCACATCTTCCGCCTTTCACATTGAAACTGAAACGTCCTGCCTTGTAGCCTCTCATCTTAGCTTCCGTGGTTCCTGCAAAAACCTCTCTGATCAGATCAAACATTCCGGTATAGGTTGCCGGATTGGACCTGGGAGTTCTACCAATCGGAGACTGATCAATATCAATGACTTTGTCCAGATGATCAAGTCCCTTGATAAAATCATGTTCTCCCGCTCTGGTCTTCGCCTTATTCAATTCGGCCGCCAGCTTTTTATAAAGAATCTCATTAATCAGTGAGCTCTTTCCTGAACCGGATACACCTGTAATACAAGTCAATACACCCAACGGAAATTTTACATTGATGTTTTTGAGGTTGTTTTCCTTTGCGCCTACAACTTCAAGATATTTGCCATTGGGCTTTCTTCTCTTCTTCGGAATCTCGATTTTCCTTTTTCCGCTCAGGTATTGCCCTGTAACAGATTCTTCACAATTCTTGATCTGCTCTATCGGACCTGCGGCTACCAGCTGTCCTCCATGGATACCCGCTCCGGGCCCCATATCAATGATATAATCCGCTGTATACATGGTGTCTTCATCGTGTTCTACAACGATCAGTGTATTCCCAAGGCTCTGCAGCTTCTTCAGCGTTTTTAATAGTCGATCATTGTCCCGCTGATGAAGCCCGATGCTGGGTTCATCCAAAATATACAGGACTCCCATCAATCCGGAACCGATCTGGGTTGCAAGCCTTATTCTCTGAGCCTCACCCCCGGACAAAGTACCCGCTGATCTTGAAAGCGTCAAATAACCGAGGCCAACGTCCACAAGGAACCCCACCCTCGCATTGATCTCCTTCAAAATCTGATGGGCAATAATTCTATCTCTCTCGTTCAAAGTCAATCCTGCAAAGAATTCCTTGATGTCTTCTACCGCCATGCTGGAAATCTCATTTACGTTTTTCCCGCCGACAGTCACAGCAAGGCTTTCCTTTTTCAATCTCGCCCCTTTACAATCCGGGCAGGGGTTACTGCTCATGTATTCCTCGTAGTATTGCTTCATACCCTCGGATTGTGTCTCCTTATACCTTCTCTCAACACTGGTGATCACACCCTCAAATGCGCTCATAAAGGTGCCGCTGCCATATTCTTTTTCATAGGTAACCTTAATCTTTTCCCCTTTTGTTCCGTACAGGAGGATGTCTACAATATGAGGAGGCAGCTTCTCAATGGGGGTATGAATGTCAAAGTTAAAGTGCTTTGCCAGGGCATTGATATACATTCTGGAATATCCGTCTTCATTTTCAATATTCCATCCGCCTACGGCGATTGCCCCCTCTGCCAGGGACTTGGATCGATCAGGTATAATCAGATCCGGGTCCATTTTCAAGAGAGTTCCCAATCCGCTGCAAGTCGGGCATGCCCCAAAGGGGTTATTAAAGGAAAACATTCTGGGGGTCAGCTCTTCCATACTAACTCCACAGTCACTGCACGCAAAGTTCTGGCTGAAGAGAAGTTCTTCCTTTCCGATGACATCCACTACAAGAATTCCGCTGCTTAGGTGGAGAACAGTCTCAATGGAATCCGCCAGACGTTTCCGGATATCCGGTCTTATTACAAGCCTGTCCACCACAATTTCTATGGTATGCTTTTTATTCTTGTCCAGATTCATCTCACTATTGATATCGATGACTTCGCCATCAATTCGAAGCCTTACATACCCGCTTTTCCTTGCATCTTCAATGAGCTTGTGGTACTCACCCTTTCGCCCTCTGACTACGGGAGCCAGCAATTGTATTTTTGTTCCCTCTTCCATGGTAAGCAAATGATCTACCATCTGGTCTACCGTCTGCTGAGCAATTTCCTTTCCGCAGATATGACAGTGAGGTACTCCGATTCTGGCAAACAAAAGTCTGAAATAATCGTAGATTTCCGTAACGGTGCCAACCGTTGATCTCGGGTTTCTGCTGGTTGTCTTCTGATCAATGGAGATGGCCGGGGACAATCCGTCGATATAGTCCACATCCGGTTTTTCCATCTGTCCCAGGAACTGTCTGGCATATGCAGATAAGGATTCAACATATCGTCTTTGGCCTTCGGCATAAATGGTATCAAAAGCAAGAGAGGATTTACCCGATCCGCTCAAGCCGGTAATGACTACAAACTTGTCTCTTGGTATCTCAACGTCAATATTTTTCAGATTGTGCTCTCTGGCACCCTTGATAAAAATGCGGTCTCTAATCATAGTTAACCTCAAACTACTTTCTAATCATGCTTCTATAATTTTTTAAGAATTCGAGTAATATTATATCAAATATCATTCAAAAATCAAACATTTGTTCGCCATTTATTACTAAAAATATTTCCCTTTAAAATCAGCCGCAAACAATGTCCTTCATAATTCTGGCCAATAAAAGCATCTTCTATATGTATTATGAAGTACATTTTCATGTGAAGTCAGGATTGTTAAATCAAATCTCATGAAGCTCATTGATTACACAATCAAATGGTAAATACTTTGATATATCTAATTTATCACGTAATTTCAACAACAAAAAACAGGCGTGCTATATATCCTTTCGCCTGTTAATACCAGTTCTTTGTGCAATCATTTCTATTTCGAGATGCTCCTCCAAGTAATATAAAGCAAGTATGCGATGACCGGTGTGGCTAAAAGTGCCATCGTATTCCCTTCGAATACACGGATAATCCAGTATCTGGTTACGTTGCCTCCGTCCAGAAAGCTTGTAATTAAACCATCATATCCTTCAAACTTGAAATTTGCTTTTTGGGCCAGGGTGGTATAGGTATGCGCCATATAAGAGGAAACATACAGCTTCCCAATCAGTATCGGAATACTGATAATCAGCGCTCGTATCACATTCCCGCGCACGGCAACCACAACCAATGCAATTGAGCCCATAATATTTGCCAGGTCTCCCAGAGGTATGAATTTTACACCTGGCAGGAGGAAGGCCAGAACCAGCGCAACCGGCATCAGCAGCAGTGCAGTGACGATAACGGATGCATTTCCGACGATCACTGCGACGTCCAACCCGATATAGGTATCTCCCATCTGTGGAAAACGTTTTTTCATGAATTCTTTAAGACCATCCGAAATCGGAATTAAACCTTTGCTTAGCGTCCCGCTCATTAACGGCAGGATATAGATGACGGCAGCAATTTCAAAAGCCAGCTGTAAAACGCCTTTAGCATCATAGCCTGCGCCCAGTCCCAGTAAAATCCCCATGATGAATCCAAGCGTCATAGGTTCACCCGCTACGCCTAACTTTTCCTTGATTGCTTCCGGCTTAGCGTTCATTTTATTGATAAGAGGTATTTTCTCTATGAGACGGTCTCCCAATACACCCAATGGGTAATATCCCCCAGCAGACAGCGTGGTGATAGATACACCTTCCAATCCGCCAAACTTGTTTACTTTTTCAGCGCTCCAGTCCCCAAGCTTGATGATAAGGATCGAAGTAAACAAAGCCGCCGCAACGGAAAGCAGGATGCTTCCCGTAGTTTCATAAATAATCGCACCGGTAAATATAAAATGCCAGTAATTCCAAATATCAATATTGACTGTCTTGGTCAGTTTCAGCAACAGCATTGCCGTATTGACCAGTATAATGAGCACCAGAAGAAGCGGTGCTAATTTATAAGACCAGGTAATCGCTGCAAGGGGTGTCCATCCAACATCCAGCACGCTGAAATTTAGGCCCATTTTGCTTACCAGCGCTTTTACCGCCGGGCCTATGCTCTCAACAAAAAATCCAAAGATTACAAATATGCCGATAAACCCAATCCCAATGGTCAAACAAGACTTAATTGCCCTTTGGATAGGAATTCTGAATACCATTGAAAATATAAAAATAATAATGGGTAAAAGTACATAGGGCTTAAACCCTAGAACATAACTGACGATCTCACTCAGTGAATTCATTTCTTGCCCCCGTGATTGTATCCAGCAGTTTATTAAACGTGAAATTGCTTCTTTGATAGTATATAACACAACCGCAAGGGCCGCAAACCCATTCATCTGCCTTAATTTATGTATACTTTCTTTTATTCCCCTATTTCATAGGTTTATCAGACATTTAACCTAAAAACCTTAGAAATCAAAACCTACCCCTCCTTCTATCACTTCTATAATTGCGGCCCTTTCCCCGGCACAAATTTTCCTTTAAAGTACTTTTTCCTAACTTCAGCAGCCTCTTCTTCAGCCCACTTTTCTACCCCCACTGCTTTTATTCTGCATAAATTAAAAATTTTGATGTTGTGCGTATACCGGTCAGCACCATCAACGCAAGGGGTATACATTGAGCATGGGAATTCACTGCATTGGAAGCAGAAGTCAACATTTTTCTCTTTTACACAATCCAGCATATCGCAATTTCCCCAATGCAATCTGCAGCCCCCCTGCGCTCTGCAGCCTTTGCATGCAACTTTTTCCTCAGAAAGACTGAAAGCCTCTGCAAATTTCTTTCTTTTCACCTCATCAAGATTTTCTTCATACAATTCGCAATTGAAGCAATCCAATCCGCAGGGTGCTGTTAACTCTAACCTATTCATCTCGAATCTCCTAAATTATTATAGTTTACCATTATACTGGTATAGTTACATTATAAAACAGCCTATTCATCAAGTCAACAGCTTAATTCCTACTCAAATTTACGAATGAAAAGCTTGATATCTTCAATACTTTCATCATCAATATAATCTGAAAAGATATAGATGTTCTTGTTTTTCAGGTATGGTTTTTCTTCAATGGCTGATTTGGCACTGAGGCAAACCACAACGGAATCGATCTCTTTGAATTCTTTTTTATGCTCGTCCACACTATCCTGGGCAAGAACTAATTTAGGCTTGAACAGCTTTGCGGAGATAAAAGTATTTGAAAGCGCTTTTGCACCATAGCTGCTGGAACCGATTACCGCAACCTTGGATTTCTTTTCGACACCTTTTTTCAAGCGGGCTAAAAGTTTCAAGTTCAGCATTGTTTTTATTAACGGTTTATCTTTCGGAAGAAAGTCCCTGATAAAATCAAAAGCTACCGAGGGTACAACAACAAGATCTGCCCGGCTGAAAGCTTTAAAAGCATGGTCCCGGGTCATTTCACTATTTAAAAGCAATCCCTCAAAATCTGCCCCCAAAATCTCTTCCCGAAGTTTCTTTAAGTTGACATCCAGCAATTCCTGGGTAATTCCAATGGCAAACAGCACCTTGACTCTCTTTTTTGCCGCCAGGGCATAAGAAAAGCGTGCACTGATCAGGTTAATGAGTTCACTGGCATCCAAGCCCCTGATTTTTGCCCCTGAAATCAGTAAATCCACACTATTTATAAAGGCCGCGTCGACTTTTTTCCCTTTCTTCTTATCGCTGACAAAGACTCCCTTTCCCCTCTGGCTCCAGATATAACCTTCGTTTTCCAGGTCCTTCAAGACAGTAACCACCGTGTTTTTATTAACCCCCAGAAAAGCTGCAAGCTGGTTGATGGAAGGAAGTTTGTCCCCTTCTTTATAATCCCCTGAATTAATCAGCATTTTGATTTGTTCTTTGACCTGCACCCCAATCGGGATAGGATTTGCTTTATCCAGTTTGATATTCATGATTTTACTCCTTACAACTTTACTACTTCAATAGTATAATCTCTGATACTTTAAGTCAACAAAAAAGTGCGAAAGTTTAATTTCGCACTTTTTTATCTAAATCTTACTTTTAAGTTCATTGATCTTATCTCTGAGTTCTGCAGCCCGTTCGAACTGCAAATCCGCTGCCGCCGTCTTCATCTCGTCCATCAGCTTACTGATAAGAGATTGAACGTCTTCCTTGCTCATGGATTCTTCATCGCCACGGATAAAGTATTTCGCATCCTCTTCGGCTACTTTGGTTGCTTCAATCACATCACGGACCGCTTTTTGGATCGTTGTAGGCGTGATACCATGTAGTTCGTTGTATTCCATCTGGATTTTTCTTCTTCGGTTGGTCTCACTGATCGCTTTCCTCATGGACTCTGTAATGGTATCCGCGTACATAATGACTTTTCCTTCCACGTTTCTCGCCGCTCTACCAATAGTCTGAATCAAGGAGGTTTCTGATCTCAGGAAGCCTTCCTTGTCCGCATCCAGAATTGCAACCAGGGATACCTCGGGCAGGTCCAACCCTTCTCTCAAAAGGTTAATACCTATCAGTACATCAAAAACACCCAGTCGGAGGTCTCGGATGATCTCCATTCTCTCAATGGTCTCAATGTCCGAATGCAGATACTTTACTTTGAAATCCAATTCCTTCAGGTAGTCTGTCAAGTCCTCGGACATTTTCTTCGTCAGGGTTGTAACCAATACCCTTTGCTGTTTATTGACTCTCTCGGAGATTTCACCGATAAGGTCATCAATCTGTCCCTTTACAGGGCGGACAATCACCTCAGGGTCAATCAGCCCGGTAGGACGGATGATCTGTTCAACCACTTGTGAAGAATGGCGTTTTTCATAATCTGCCGGAGTTGCACTCACATAGACCACCTGGTTGACTTTTTCTTCGAACTCCTGGAACTTCAAAGGTCGATTGTCAAACGCGGAAGGAAGGCGGAAACCAAAATCCACCAACGCTTGCTTTCTTGACCGGTCCCCGTTATACATCGCACCGATCTGAGAAACGGTAACATGGGATTCGTCGATGATCATCAGATAATCCTCCGGGAAAAAGTCCAGCAGCGCAAAAGGAGCACTTCCAGGCGTTCTTCCGCTGATATGCCTGGAATAATTCTCGATCCCCTGGCAGAACCCGACTTCCTGCATCATTTCAAGGTCATACCGCGTTCTCTGTTCCAGTCTCTGCGCTTCCAAGAGCTTGCCTTGTTCTTTGAGCTCTTTGAGTCTTTCTTCAAGTTCCTGCTCTATTGTAACGATGGCTCTTTCCATCTTGGCTCTGGTAGTTGCATAGTGAGATGCCGGGAAAATGGCTTCATAGTTTCTGATTCCAGTTATTTCTCCGGTCAGTGCATCTACTTCACTGATCCGTTCAATTTCATCCCCGAAGAATTCTACCCGAATCACCTTCCCCGCTGAGTAGGCCGGGAATATTTCAAGAACGTCTCCGCGAACCCTGAACTTTCCACGTTTAAAATCGATTTCATTTCTTTCATACTGGATTTCCACCAACTTACGGATAATATCGTCCCGGTCCCTCTGCATCCCGGTTCTCAAAGAAAGCATCAGCTCAGTATAGTCTTCCGGGTCACCAAGCCCGTATATACAGGAAACACTGGCAACGATGATCACATCTCTTCTTTCAAGCAACGATGCTGTCGCCGAGTGTCTCAATCGGTCAATATCATCATTGATGGAAGCATCCTTCTCAATATAAGTATCCGTTGAAGGAATATATGCTTCCGGTTGGTAATAGTCATAGTAGCTGACAAAATACTCAACAGCATTGTTCGGGAAAAACTCCTTGAACTCACTGCAGAGCTGGGCAGCCAGCGTCTTGTTGTGTGCAATGACCAGGGTCGGCTTCTGCACCCTTTCGATGACATTCGCCATTGTAAAGGTTTTCCCTGAACCGGTAACCCCTAAAAGTGTCTGGTGCTTGTTTCCCTTATTTAATCCGTTAACAAGCTTATCAATAGCCTCGGGCTGGTCACCGCGGGGCTTGTAATCGGAACATATTTTAAATTCAGGCATCGTACCCTCCTAACTAAGGATATCAGACCGTTATGGTTTATCTCGCTTAAATCCGCTCTATATCCATAGAAGATTATATCATATTATACGCCCGAATCAAACATATGTTTGGTATTTACTATAACTTTGTAAACTTTTTTTCAACTGTTAGAACGAAGAGTAGAGTAGTAGAATGAAAATTTAAATTCCGGTAATTTACCGTTGCATGAGTAAATTCTGTACCAATAGAATTTACCTTTGCATCTCTCTTATTATACAATACAGGTACAGATGATTGCCTGCCTGCGCAGAAGAGGGGTAAATATGAATCAAAGAAGAAAATCGGTACTAAAAAGTAAAACCTGATTAATGAACTCTCCGTTCATCAATCAGGCAGGTAATACCCTTATTATTTTAAACCATCCTTATTTAAACAATCGATTTGCAGCCTTCCTGATGGATTCATAAATCTGTTTCTCCTTATCATCCTTGGGCTGACAGGATTTATGCCATTCATCAATCAGAACCGCTGCCATCTCATTTCCCTTTTCAGCATTCTCCAAGATTTGTTTGAATGTTTCCTTTTCGGGAACCGCTGCTTTTTTATTGTTAATAACGGCCTTATCTCTTGTAATATTGGTTGCTTGTGTGTTGTTGATTGCTGCGATTTGTGCTCTGTCAAATTTTATTACCATACTGCCTCCTTCAATAGCCGTCCTTTCAGATTAAATTTTACATTAAAAAAGCAGGCAATGAAAGTTGCCTGCTTTATATTCTTTGAAGATAGAAAGCAAGATTTAAACCCAGGCTTCATGGCGTCCTTTAATTTCCTCAGTTTAAATTTCTTTTTTTCCTACTTCATGTTTTGGCAACCCAACCATCATGGCATTCTATGCTTTAGACTCGCGGCTTTGCGTCCCCGTCTTTCGGCGGGTTTGCTCTTTTCAATTCTCTGCAATTACTGTTCTCTAGTAATATATTACCAAAGCTTCTTTGACATAATACCTATAAATTATTATAATCTACACCCCACCTCATCAACAATATTTAAATATACAAATAGGACCAAAGTCCTATTTTAACAGGGCATTCCTCCTAGTTAATACAATGAAGAGGGATCAGCACTGCTTCGCCTTTTTTCTAGTCTTGATTTCGGCGGCAATCCAGATCACCAAGGGGAGAATTACTTGAAACGGAAAGGCATAATATGGATAAACCTTGAACGCCCAGTTCCTCATTTCCATGATGCTGTCATAAACAATATAGGAAAAATAGATCATTAATAGTCCTGTCTGTATCACGATCGGTTTATAGTCCGTCAAATTAAACACTTTGCCAATCCCTCTGCAGGCTGCAAATAGGCAGACACCTGTTTTAACAAATGCACCCACAATAAATACAAAGGCAACAGAAACTTCAATTCTCTCTAAGAAGTTTCCGATGTTGATTCGACTCACGGCTACATGCGACGGAAAGTACAGTCTTCCAAGCAGATCTCCCAAAACCATAATATTTCTGATAGTTAACAACAATATAAGTACACCGGCAATGGATAGACCGGAAAAATAAACCTTATAAGGTGACCTTTTAGTTTTCAGGGAAAAAAATACTGCGATAAAAAGAATGGTTTCAGCAAAAGGAAATGCAAATGCAGAAAACCCTCCCTTTAAAATTGGCATGATACCTTGACTGAGAAACGGTTTGATATAGTTTGGTTTTAGTTCGGGAATTGCCAGTATTTGTACAATCATAATGATCGCCATCAGGGGGAAAACCAGATATGTACTGATCCTTCCAAGCACTTCTATTCCCGCTCTGACAGCAACTATACAAACCAAGCCCAAGCAAAGCATGGGAACGAGCATCGGTGTTTCCGGCATGGCGACTGTGTTGATAAATTCCCCAAAGTTACGAATCACCAATGCCCCCAGGTGAAAGGCATACCAGATATATAAAACGGCAACTGTTTTTCCAAATACTTTTCCTAATATGCTGGTTAAAATATCAAAAAGATCTTTCCCGGGAAAAAGTGAAGAAATTCTTGAATATACCAATATTATGGGAAGGGCCATCAGAATCCCTGCAATTCCCGCGATCCAGGCATCATTTTTTGCGTCGCCGCCAATACCAATGATCAGCGTGCTTCCAATAACGAAAAGTAATAGCATGCTTATAGCTTCTCTGTCTGTAATTTGCTCCTTATACATAGAAAACCTACTTTCCAAACACAGATGTAATTACATTACTGATAGGTTTTGAAGGACTTGGTATTTTTACTTCTACACTCAGCAGTATTGCAACTGTAAGTGACAATACTCCCAGAACGGCATTGGCAGCAAATTCAGGCCATTGTTTTTGCTTGTAAAGAGGTATAAACTCATATAATATCAATACAGCATATACGATTAAAACAAGGAAAATCATATTTAATCTCCTACTTCTAACGGTTTGGACAGCATTGCACTGTTTTTGACATGTACTTTTACATTTACATCCACCTTTATATCTTTAAATACGTTTGCCCATTCACTCGATACACTTTCCCATGCTTTTGGTTTTTCCTCACGCAGTTTGGTCCCAAAACCAAATATGTCCACTCCATACTCCAATTGAACCTTTTTGATCAGATTCTCCATTTGACTTTTTAAGGATTCCTCGGCGAATTTCTCAAGCTTCTTTCTCCCCTCATCCTCAATAACGTTAAAAGTTCCCTCGATCTCATCAATCGCCACTGTGGTTTCAACGCTTACCTTCATTTTAATCTCTTCATTGCTTACAACAGGTTGAACTTTTGTTTTACTTTTAAAAATTTCAAGAGAAACGCTCTCAACTATGCCATTCATTTGTATATCTTCAGCAAGTATACCTCCGTCCAACTTATTCCGAATGAACAGCAACGCTTTTGTTTCATCCGCATCTAAAAAGCCGATAAGCTTATTCCCTTTAAAAACTGCAGTTCCTAAGACGCGTGGAACTTCCTCCCCATCTGACTTCTCTAAATCAACCGCCGCACTAATAGCGCCAACTCCCTTTGCGGCCAGTTCATTGGTAATCTCCCAGATTTCTATGGGTGATGTTTTGGACAACGCTTTTTGGTTTTCCATCATCTTATCGATTTCAAAAGACTTCACTTTTTCTGTTGTTGATTTCCTCGATAAAATTTCTTTTGCCGATTCTCCTTTTGAAACCAGAATATGAATGTCCCCCCGGGTTTCAGCATCCCGGTTATACCAGTCCAATATGTCAACAAGTCCGGTTTCAGCAACTTCCCGGCTAACAATAACAACCTTTGCGTGGCTCCAATAAAGTTTTTTCCCCATAAAAGAAATGGCATTTCTTGCAGCATCAAATATCGTTTTCCCTTCAACGGTTATTGTTTTAGACTTTGTCTCCGACTCCTTTTCGCCGCTGATCTCTGCAATTTCTACCGACAAACTGTATTTTTCATGGATCCCCTTATCGATGGCCACCCCCGCAACGATCGACAGTTGATCAACTTCCCTGTAATTCCAACAGCCAGCAAGGAGCAATATATTTAATATACTCATGATAACGAGTGAAAGCATTCTTGTTCTTTTCAAAGAGTTACTTCCCCTTCTTCCTCTTCGTTGTTTGTCGGACAAGATTTTTTGCAGCTATGATCTTTGGCCTTAGGGTCATCGTCCACCAGGGAGCACGAATCCAGACATCCTGGCCATTGTGATTTTTAACCGAGGTTAGATTCATCATATAAGGCACTCCAAAGGAACGAAGCGTCACCAGATGAATATTGACCAAAATAAAAGCAAAAATCAGACCATAAATACCTAAAAATGCAGCTCCGAACAGCAAAAAAAACCGCATAATGATGATCGGGCCGATCAGATTTATATTCATCAGTGTTAAAATCCCGGTCAAGGCCGTTACAATGACAACGGGTGCACTTACCAACTTCGCCTCAACAGCGGCTTGCCCCAATACCAGTGTGCCTACGATATTGACCGCCTGTCCTATAGGCGTAGGCATTCTAGTACCGGCTTCCCTTAATACGTCAAAAACAACCAGCATTAGGACCAAAGAGACGACGGTAGGAAAAGGAACTCCCTGTCTAGATGCAGATATGCTTAATAACAGAGGTGTAGGCAGCATCTCCTGATGATAGGTAGTAACCGCCAGAAACAAACCGGGAATACTGATTGCCAGTATGATCGCTGACATTCGTAATAGCCTGTTCATAGAGGCAAATATGTAGCTATTATAATAATCCTCTGCTGATTGACTCGCTTCTGCGATCACAAAGGGAACCGTCAATACAAAGGGACTTCCATCTACAAATAATGCGATTCTTCCTTCCAGCAGCTTGGCGGCAATGACGTCCGGCCGTTCACTGGCCCCCACGGTTTCAAAGGGGGAAAAGACCGCATCTCCAATTAATTCCTGAATATACCCCGAATCAATGATTCCATCGATTTGAATTTTATCCAAACGCTGTTCCAATTCTTTAAAAATACTCTCCAATGCAAGACCCTCAATATAGCAGATACAAACCTTAGTACGGGTTCTCTCTCCGATTTCTCGAAATTTAAACTTCAAATCCGGGTTTACGATTTTTCTGCGAACCAGGGATAAGTTGATGAGAATGGACTCAGTAAATCCTTCCCTTGGGCCTCTGACTACCTTTGAGGATTCCGGTTCATCCACCGATCGCATTTTCCAGCCCTTGGATTCAATGATCAGGGCTTTGGCATATCCGTCCAGTAAAAAGATTGTGTCTCCATAAACTGCAGAACTAACAATTTGATCCATATCGGTCACAATCTTTACGTTATTGGATACAATCACTTTGTATTGCAATTCCTCCAATAAATTGATGCTGGATATTTTATCCGTCAAGTCATTGCTTAAAATCGGCTGGATGATATTTTCATTCAATATTTCCGTATTCACCATACCGTCAAAATAGAGTACACAGCACTTCGCAGCTGACAAGTATTTGTTTTGAAACCTTCTTATGATTAGCGTTTCATTTTTCGAAAAGATATTTTGAAACGCAGCAATATTCTCTTCCAGGGATTCTTTCAGTGTTGTCATGCTTTTATTCTTTTGATCCGTTTGTCTTCCTTTTCTATCTGTTGAATCTTTCCTGCGAAATCTTTTAATCATCTCATCACCCCTATTAGTTATTTGTTATTTTCCCAACAAATAAACATTTAGGAAAAAAGCGTTGTAACTAATTGAATATTATAAAGTGATAAATTCCCTCATATTATTGAAGCAGCAAAAGTTGTTTACATAAATAACACTGTTTCAATGTAGAAGTTCATGGTAAGATATTAGCAATTCACTTTATTGCATGAAGATTTTTAGCAATCTTTGTTATCTTTCCTTCGGAGGTATTTATGAAAAAAAGTTCTTCCTGGCTGTTCATCACCTTAATAGCCATCATCGGAGTTGTTTTTATAGATGGTTTCATTCGTTTTTTTCTGGTAAAAAATATCGAACACGATGCTGATTTAATCAACAACCTGGGAATTATCCGCGGTTCTGTTCAAAGAATTTCAAAGCTCGAAACCAATAATGTGATAAGAGACGATTTGATTCGTCTGGTAGACAAGAAATTTCAAGACTATTCTCCGGAGGATCAAGATCTTGGCTTGAACAGTACCCGGTATGGAATCAACTTTGCCAAGTTAAAAAATTCATGGAATGAATTCAAAGAAACGCTGCAAAATTATAGAGAAAAGCCTGCTGTTGAAGCTAAGGCAGCATTACTTGCAAAAAGTGAAGAAATGTGGGATGCAGCCAATGCACTCGTACTAGAGGCACAACTGATTTCTGAAATGAAATTAAAGTATTATCAGCTTTTTCTATTTTCAACCGTAATCAATATATTGCTGTTGTTTTTAATCATAATTTTTGTAAAGAGATACGTTAGGGACAAGCTTGAGCTCATGGCTATTTATGACCCGCTTACGAAGGCTTTCAACAGAAACTATCTGAAAGAATTTCTTGAGAATGAAATCAAAAGAGTTGAAAGGAAGTCGAGAGATTTATCTCTGATCCTGTGGGATATCGATCACTTTAAAAAGATTAACGATACTTACGGCCATGATGTCGGAGACCTCACCTTACTAGAATTAACCCGAATCGTCAAAAACAGCATCCGAAAGTATGACGTATTTGCAAGGTTTGGGGGAGAAGAATTTATCATTGTTCTTCCCGAGACGGATATCCAGGCTGCGGAAATGCTTGCAGAAAGAGTGAGAAAAGATGTTGAGGCATTTAAGTTTAAGAAAATTGGTCATATTACCATTAGTCTTGGGGTAACAAGCTTCAGCATCGGTGATTCTGAAGAAACAATGACAAAGCGAGCGGACATCGCATTGTATAAAGCAAAGAACAACGGACGGAACAGAGTTGAGTTGGAAATATTTTAATTGCGCAGTACACTAACCATAACTTTAATCTCCTACCAAACGATCGGACACCCAGGATCGCGAGATAAGTATTCCCCTGTAACTGCATAAGAAATGCATCGTGCCCCACCCCTGCATAAAATGAAATAAGAGCATCTGCTGCATCTCCCTGGGGCTCCAACCTCTGATCTCAGTTCTTTAAGCGTTGGACTTTCAAAATATATTTCCATCAGGGAAGATTCCTTGATATTTCCTGCCACGATAGGCAGTCTTCTGCACGGAAGTACCGTTCCATCCTCCAGCAGAGTGATCAAAGATTCTCCAGCTTTACAGGTGTAGGGAAAGCTGTTATCCGCGAGAAATTGCAAAGATCTTTTCAGTTCTATGATTGTCCTGTTTCTAATCCGCCAGTTTTTTTCTGCTCTGCATTGATTGACAATATTAAAAAACTCCCATGTCTCTTGAGGATTCAAGGAGCTTGCTTTTATACTTTCAGCATTTCCGAAAGGCACCATCCTGTCCGTCCACAGTTTGAAAACTCCGTTCCTTCTGCACAATCCGGCAACTGCCGGAAAGGTTTTATAATTCCCCCGATGGGCTGTAAACGATACGAGGGTCTTGATGTCGTTCTTCCTTAGACATTTTAAAGCTTGAAGTACCCGTTCAAGGTTTCCTTCTCCCCGGATGGAATTATGAATTTCCTCATCTCCTTCAATGCTAATCTGAACAAAGGCAGGATTCAAGTTTTTCAATCTGCACGCTGCAGCCTGATCAATAAAACTTCCATTCGTGAGAATCCCAAAACTGAAATGCTGGTGATTTTGATTAAGCACTTCAAGGAGGCTAAAGAAATCCTCTCTTATAAAAGGTTCTCCACCCGTAATATTAATGTGACCCTTTCTATTCAGCTTTTTCAGCAGATCCTTATATTGATCAATGACCGCCATCAGTTGCGAATATTCCAGTTCCCGATGATCATAGCTTTCCTGATAGCAGTGCTTGCATCTTAGATTGCACCGGGAAGTAATATGCCATTGAAATGTCAGCGTATCTTTATTGACCGAGAAATCACAGTTCAATTTTATGACCCCCCGCATCCGCCGCAGCCACCACCGCCACATCCGCCCCCGCTGCAGCCGGAACTGCTGCATCCTGAACTGCTGCAGCTGTAGCCGCTTCCGCCGGAAATATTATGTGGCTGTGCTGCTCTGGCAATCATCCCATATTCCGGTAGTCCATACATGCTTGTAATACCAAATAGAGCAACCGCTGCTACAGCCTCTTTACCTGGCAGCTTTGAGCCACGGTTTCCTCTGTGATTCTTGATATATTCAACCGCTTCAGACTTTTCACGCAAATAAGCCTGACCGGCTAGGGTTATTTGGGGGATTCTGTTGAGTATGAAGAAAAGTATAGTCAGAAAAATGATTTCAAAAACAAGGTAACCCACTGGTTTGTTATAAGTTATTCCCATAAAGAATTTTATCAGTCCCAATGAAAGCATCAGCGTATAGATTATCCTTCGAAGTACTTTTTCATTTCCAAGCCGCTCATTACTTTTCACAAGTTGCATCTCCGTCAATTGCTCCTTGAGTTGTCTTCCGAAAGTTCTGAACATATCCAGGTTATGCTTTTTGGTGATCCATTGTTTGAAACTCGTCGGGTTTGAAAAGCTGTTAAGAAATTCAATCTCAACGGGCAGGAGGTTTAAGGCTCGCTTATTGGTTCCTTTGAAAAGTACTTTTTTTGATTCTTCCTTGAGTTCTATATATTCTTCCGACCACAGCTTGAAAAGCATTGTATGGGCTAAGTGCGAAGGATCATTATCCGTTTTGAGTACCGCCATAGAGTATACATCCAGTTCTTTCACGGCTCCGGATACACTATTTCTGTTCATTGCCGTGTAGATCAGTTTATAACCTACCATGATGATCATACAATAAATAAAATAAAGGATAAGAAAATCCGGCCCTTTGATATTCCGTATCAAGTCGATCATTTGGTTTCCCTCCTGTCTTTATACTTAAATTATATTGGAACTTACTATCATCTTGCAACCAGAAAACAAAGTATTTACACAGAGGGCAAGAAAACGGTTCTCGTGTGCCAACTCTATAAAATGGTACACAAGAACCGCCCCCTTTCATCTTCTTGTAACGCAGCAAAGCCTTATGGCGATAACCATAAGGCTTTGGAATAAATCTGGCGATGACCTACTTTCCCGGGACGTTGCCGTCCAAGTA
>JAOAAU010000042.1 GCA_026418695.1 Clostridia bacterium | reverse complement strand
GAAGTAGGCTTAAGTGAAATTAAGTCCGAAATCAGAGCGATCGAATCCCTGGTGTTCAGTACTGGAGTAGGGCTCAGTGAGATTAAGTCTGAAATCAGAGCGATCGAATCCCTGGTATTCAGTACAGAGGTTGGTCTCAGCGAGATCAAGTCCGAACTCAGAGCGATCGAATCCCTGGTATTCAGCACAGAGGTTGGCCTTAGCGAGATCAAGTCCGAACTCAGAGCGATCGAATCCTTGGTGTTCAGTACTGAAGTAGGTTTGAGTGAAATCAAGTCCGAAATCAGAGCGATCGAATCCCTGGTGTTCAGTACAGAGGTTGGTCTCAGCGAGATCAAGTCCGAAATCAGAGCTATAGAGTCTCTCGTATTTAGTACCTTGGTAGGTTTGAGTGAAATCAAGACTGAGATTTTTGATATCATTAATAATCCATCCTACGGACTCATTGAAATCAAATCTGAGATCAGGGCGCTGGAACTTGCTAACGGACTCGTTTCCGATCTTACGACCGGACCGGTACTGAGAGATGTCAATACGCAGGACATTGAGGTAAAAATCCTAAATAACAATACAATTACTCTCCCTGTTGCTACCGTTCTCTTAAGAGATATTGAAACCTGCCCCGCTATCACTGTAGCAACAGCAGTATTTAACGATCTTGGTCCTAAGTGTGGAACCTTTGTCATCTTCACTGAAAGTGTAATGCCCACCGGTTTGGGCGAATTTGAAGTTCAGTTGTATGGTATTGGCACTGGTATCTATGCGTGGGTATCCGGTAGAAATCCTGTTGGCGGAGGTATGGGCAGAGGCGTACAGGTAGTTGGGGCCAATACCTTCAGGCACAGTGAACTGGCTCCGTTGATCGACCCCTAAAATTATAGCATAAAAGTATGGAAAAAGCCTGTGTGGAAGTCTACACGGGCTTTTTCTAAAAAACATCGGCTGACAATCACAAAGTGGCCCAATCTACATAATATGTATAATGAAATGCTTAGCGTGAGGTGGTAATGTGGTAACTATCAGCTTGTGTATGATTGTAAAGAATGAAGAGGATACCCTGGGAAGATGTCTGGATTCCATCAAGGGGCTTGTAGATGAAATCATCATTGTGGATACCGGCTCTGCCGACAGGACCAAAGAAATTGCCCGAGAGTATACCAATAAGATATATGATTTTGAGTGGATCGATGACTTTGCTGCAGCAAGGAATTTCTCCTTTTCCAAAGCGACTAAGGAGTATATTCTTTGGTTGGATGCCGATGATGTGCTGCTGGAGGAAGACCGGCTCAAATTAAAAAATCTTCGGAAAACGCTGAATCCTGAGATCGATGTGGTTATGATGAAATATAATATCGGTACGAATGAAAAGGGAGAGCCTCTCAGTACCTTCTATAGGGAACGGCTCTTGAAAAGGAGTAAAAACTTCCAATGGTTCAACCCCGTCCATGAATACACAAATTTTAACGGGAAAATCGTCAATTCAGATATCGCTGTTACCCATAAAAAGATTCGCAGCGCAACGGATCGAAACCTAAGGATATTTGAAAAAATGCTCTCTGAGGGTAAGGAAATCAAGGACAGAAATCTTTTTTACTATGCAAGGGAACTGTATATCAACAAAAGATATGATGATGCTATTGTATATTATAACAAGTTCCTGGATACAGAAGGCGGCTTAATGTCCAATTACATTGATGCCAGTGTAGATATGTCCAAGTGCTATCTAACGAAGGACGACAAGAAGAACTCGGTTAAGGCGCTGCTAAGAAGCTTCGAACATGATGTGCCTAGAGCGGAGGTCTGTTGCCAGTTAGGCTATCACTACAAAAATGCCAACGACTTTGTAAAGGCTATTTCCTGGTTCGAACTGGTCACCAAGCTGAAGAAACCCGAAATCTCCTGGGGATCTGTCATTCATGATTGTTGGGGCTACATACCTTGTATGGAGCTTTGCTCCTGTTACTATAAGCTGGGAAAGATAAAGGAAGCTTTGGAGTATGTCAATAAGGCCTTGGAGTATAGACCGGGGGATGAGACCGCTTTGCACAATAAGAGTTTTATTGAGGGCGTAATCCAGAACATCAAGCAGATATAGTTTGGCAACTTTCATGGAATGTATAAAAGTATACCAAGAAGATATGAGCCTATTAAGTGATTCAAGGAATTATGACATCTTGAATAAGCTATGCAAGTGAAATTCGGAAAAAGCATGGTTAATACTTATTGTAAAGAATATTTATGGCTCATCTAGGGGGCAATATGGAACACTTGATGGAGAAAATATCCGTTCTTATTCCCTATAAGGCGCAAAATGACAATTACAGAGAATTCCTCTGGTCTACTGTAAAGCGCAGATATGAACTGCTTATGCCTGAACTGGAAATCTGCCTTGGAACGGATGACAGCCAGGTTTATAACAGGGCAAGGGCAGTAAATAATGCGGCAAAAAAGGCTTCAGGAGATATTTTTCTGATTACGGATGCGGATGTAATCTTTAATAAATCCTTGCTTGGATGTATCATCGATGGGATTAACAATTTCCCTTGGGTCGTACCTTTTACAAAAGGATACAAACTCAGCAGGACCGTATCGGAGAAGCTTATTGCAGAAGGAATCCCCGAAATTATCAGCGTTCAAGAATCAGATGCCGAGAGCATCATTAGAACTGCAGGGCCATTAATGAATGCGGTTTCCAGAGAAAACTTCGAGAAAATCCGAGGCATGGATGAGCGGTTCGAAGGCTGGGGCGGAGAAGATGACGCCATGAGGATCTCTTTGGATGTCTTGTGTGGACCGTCATACAGGATTGAAGGGGAGATTTATCACCTGTGGCATCCACCGGCACCTGTGTACAGAAATTATTACATTAATAACCTCTACCTGCTAAAACGGTATTTGGAAGCAACCGCAGACAAAAACAAAATGATCGAGCTGATTAATGAAAAAGTATATTAGAAGCGAGGAATATAAGTGTTATGAAAATATGGCTTGTAACAACCGAATTCCCGCCGTTTTTTGGTGGGGGTATCGGGACATATTGTGACCACACTACCAAAATGTTTTCGCAAAAGGGGGACCATGTGACGGTAATCATTCCCGATACAAAACTTCAAAAGTATAGGGAGACTGAGGATAATGGCGGGATCAAGCTTGTAAGGTTCAGGCCTGGCTACAGTGAAGCATATAAATATATGTCAAAAACGGTGGCTATGAACTATGAAATCTATGAGAGAATCGTCGAACTTCTGTCTGAATATGAGAGGCCGGATATTATAGAGCTTCAAGATTACTTGGGAATTGCATATTTCCTGCTTCATAAAAAACGAGAGCTGCATGAGGAATTGATGAATATTCCTGTGATATTAACTTTGCACACCCCCAAATACCTTTGTGATGAATTTAACCAAAACCTCACATATAGATTGCCCGATTATTGGATTGGAGAAATGGAAAGATACTGTATGAAAGCGGCGGATTACCTTATATCACCCAGTATGAGCCTTGTCAACAAGCTTTCAGAAGGGTTGGAGTTTGATAGGCATAAAGTAACCGTAATACCTAATCCGTATCATTTTGATGAATGTCCAGTCAATCCGGATGGAAATGAATTTGCATTTTGCGGAAATGTTCAATACAGAAAGGGAATATACCAGCTGATTAAAAACCTAACCTACTTCTGGGATCAGGGATTGGAAAGGCCGTTGAATATTATTGGGTATGATACGATATTCCTGCCAAAAGTCCAATCTTTTAAGAAGCTTTTGGAGGAGAAGTTTGATAAGTATAATAAAAAAGGACTTCTCAGGTTCTGGGGAATGTTATCACAGGATCAAATCAAAGAAAAAATGGAAAAGGTAGATGTCGTTTTTGTGCCGTCCATCTATGACAATCTGCCTTATGTTGTAATTGAATCTATGGCAAAAGGGAAAATTGTGATGGCATCGGATAACGGAGGTCAGGCTGAGATCATCAATTCCGGCAAAGATGGTTTCCTGTTCTCTCATAAGGACAATGAAACTTTCAGACAAAGTCTTTCCAGAATTCTAAACATGAGCCGTTCAGAAAAGGAAGAAATGATGAGGAACGCTCAGAGAAGAGTCAAAGAAATGTTCTCTTATGACGGCGTATACAAGTTGAAAACAGAGATTCTAAAACAAGTCATTGATAATCATAGTGTGAATAAGGAATATAGCTTTATCAGAGATATATCCAAAAAGGAAATAGTAGAACCGGTACGGAAAAGTTATAAAGAGAAACTGCTAAGTGTTGTTGTTCCTTACTATAATATGGGAAGATGGATCAAAGATACACTAAATAGCATCTTGAATTCCACCTATCTGGAACTCGAAATGATCATAGTCAATGATGGAAGCGATGATGATGAAAGCTTAAATACCTTGAGTGAAATAGAAAAAGCGTATCCAGTAAAAATAGTAAATAAACCAAATGGAGGTCTGTCAAGCGCCAGAAATGAAGGCGCAATTCATGCCAATGGAGAATATCTGGCATTTTTGGACTCCGACGATATGGTAAAACCTCAGTACTATGAGAGAGCTGTACGAATCCTGAAGCAATACTCAAATGTCAGCTTTGTGGGCTGTTGGATGGACTACTGCGGAGACTCAAGCGGAAAGTGGATTACTTGGGATCCGGAACCTCCGTTTATTCTGGGGCATAACTCCATTAACAGCAGTTCTCTGGTGTATAAGACACAAGATTTCATAAACTTTGGCTTGAACGATGAGGATATGGTATATGGCATGGAGGATTACGAGAGTGTGATACGGATGGTTGAAAACGGATGCAGGGGAGTAGCTATTTCAGAGGCATTACTGGATTACCGGGTTAGATCTGATTCCATGTCCAGGCAGTTTAATACCTATAACGAGCTTTATCTTTATAGATTGATTTCAGAAAAACATAAGGAGTTTTTTGCGAAATATGCTGTGGAGCTATTTAATATTCTGAATAATAATGGGCCATCTTATATGGGTTTTTATGCGAGTCCGGCATCAGTACCTCCAATGCTTGGTTTTGTGAAGAGATAGGATAAAAAAAGGAAATGCCTCTAAAGCATTTCCTTTTTTTATCAGACTTCTTTCTTAAAGATCATGATATTATTTACCAAAAACCACATAACATGCCGTTCGCCCATTTCTTTTCTGATTGTTTCGGTGATATCGGCTTTTTCATACCCTTGCTGTTTAAATAGCGATATCCAATAACTGTAAGGTTGAAGGTTGATATGATCCAGACCCTCCTGACCGGGAGGAGCTGCGGTGAAAAAGATGGTATCGGAAAGGCTGGTCAAAGTCTCAACCAATATTCCTGAGTATTCATTTGCAATATGTTCTGCAACTTCTATGCAAATGCACAAGTCATATTTTCTATCAAGCTTTAAGCCTTCCCTTAAATCAAAAACCTTCGTTTTATCAGGAATCAGAGATTTTTCTGCTGCGTGAACACTTCCGTCGTACCCTATGATGTCCTGGACCCCTAGGTCATTCAAAGCCTTTAAGTATAAGCCGCAACCACACCCAATGTCAATTACTGAAGCCGGATTGAAGTGTTTGATGATGAGTTGCGCAATTGCTTGGGATGAACTCAGGTATTCTTTGGCACAAAAGCTATAAAAGTTGACATCATAGATATCTGATATATCCTTCATTTTTAGTCCTCCTGGCAAAACTATATATTATCAGATTATGTATACAGATTGACAAATGTTACAGAGTTTAGAGAGAGAAGATTATGCAGGCATAATGTGTATGTATTGCATAAAGCATAACGCGTATCAGTGGGGCATTATGTTCGAACTATTCAAAAAGCGAACTATAGCTTTGTTTCCTTGTCCGGCTAAAAGTAAACTAGACGCTAAAGCGCTCTTACCAGCATATATATGAATAAGGGATAGAGTTGCAAGTTTCGTCTCATCCTCGGTAAAAAGTATAGTAGGGGATAATTGTATGCAGCATCAAAATGAAAAGGATTGGGTCATACTGTTTTACCTCAATGGCAATAACGAGCTGGCGCCGGAGATGCAACAATCAAAGTGTGCAATCGATAGGGAAGGTTCCGACGGCAAGATTGAAGTATTGGTACAGCATGGCAGTATTGAGAAGCGGATTGTAGAAATCATGCGGCCGCAACACCTGTTCTCCGCTTATGAAAATACCACCGGTGTAAAACGATTCCGTTACTCCGGCTCAACACCTGTTCTGGCTGGGGATTTGGGAAACATCAATATGGCTGATCCCAAGCGCTTATATGAGTTTGTTGAGTGGGGAATGGAGAACTATCCTGCACGCCGCTGTATGCTTGTCCTGGGAGGACATGTATTTCAGTATGTCGGATTGATGCCGGACTATAGTCAGAGGCTGCCATACCTGATGGGATACCCTGAGATGGTCAATGCACTCCTGCATATTCGCAGGAAGCTGGGTAAAACAATTGACCTGCTTGTACTGGATACCTGCTATGTCAATCGAATTGAAATGCTTTATGAATTAGGGAAGGAAGATTTACCTCCGGTTCGGTCTGTTCTAACCTATTTATCAGGCGGACCTATTACCGGTCTGCCCTATGAATTACTGATAAAACTAGTAAAATCAAATAGCGCTGCGGAACTCGAACCACTCGTCCATCAGTTACTGAATGGGATAAGCCATGATTTGATTGCATATGAAATCAACCATCACAAACTCGAAAGGATAAAGAATCTGTTTAATGACCTTGCATATAGCAGGCTGAATAATAATTCCGAATATCCCGTCAGTCTCTCTGAATTATTGGTAAATTCCGATGAAAAGCTGCCCTGGAATACAATACTAAGGAATCTTCAGGCAAATATGCAGATATTGACGATTGGCTTTAAAAATATATCTAATATGCCCTTTGGGCACTTTTATGTATCTTCCCGACAGATCAATGATCCTGAAAAAGTTCGGCTGTACAGAAGATTGGCATTCGCTGAAAATAATTATTGGGCAAATTTGTTGGATACCAGTAAGTCCCCTGGAGAAACAATACCGGCAACCAACATTGATCTTGAACCTACCGTGATTACTGTAAATGGGCTCCTTGCGCTGATATCTTCCATGAATCCCTGCCTCTCTGCTGAACAGAATATGCAGATTTTACGCAATTTGGCTGAGTACAAGGGCTGGGCCTGGTAATTTACAGGACATATGTGCAAATGGACAGGGGACGGTTTGACCGTCACCCTGACACATTCAGCAGTGCAAGCTTCGCCTGCTCGAGCTTCACGATTCTATCAATTTCATAAGGTTTAAGGAATTTGTTTTTTAGAAACAGGTTTTTGGTTAACCCGAAGAACCAATGCGGAAATATCAGATCGATTCGCAGAATTTCCCTTATTTCTGCGGATAAGGGATTGACTGCCGTATAAGCCTGCAGTACTTCCTCAATATCTGCCTCTGCCCAGCGGCCCCTTTTCTCAGCTCTTTTCCCAATGATTTTCCGAAGGTCACGGACAGGAAGATCATACGTCACGCCATCCAGGTCAAGGACATATACACCGTCATCAGTCAGCAGGGCATTGCCTTTTCCGTAATCCTGATGGCATAGGACGATGGAGTCGGACCCCGGAGCGGTCAGTTTGAAATATGGGGAGTTCTCCAGAAGGCATAGCGCAAGGTCGGCAAGTTCTATCATGGCTTCCGCGTGATTTGAATAGGCACTGTGATCCGGCCTGGCAGAAGTGTTTTGGGAGATTTCCTTCCATTCCTTCAGGTTGCTTCTCATAGCAGTATATTCTTCAGGCCATTTTGCCTGTTTTGTGGAATTTTGGGCGCCTTCCGGAGGCACATATCCTCTGGAGGCAAGATGAAAGGCAGCCAGACCCTGAA
>JAOAAU010000025.1 GCA_026418695.1 Clostridia bacterium | reverse complement strand
AGCAGTTACTTAAAAAGTATCAAGGAACGATTCATGTAAAGAGTGATGAGCATGAAACGGAGTTTCTGATTAAACTTCCCGTTAAGAAGGAAGAAGTTAAGAAAACAGACCTTCAAGCAGTTCCGATGAGCTATAGTGAGTGATGGTAACTATTCATCTGTTAGTTATGGGTTAGTCAAATTGTTCTTATCAATTAAACATGGTTTTTATTATAAAAGCGGCTTCTAGTTTATTACCTAAACGCCGCTTTTTTGCTTTCCTGTCAGAGTTTGAGTCTACAGCATTACTCGGCTTTTACCTGCCCTTTGGATTTCATTATTTCTCCGCCCTGTTGTGATAGGAATTCAACATTCACAGCCTGTCCTTCAAAGGTAAAGCGGTAGGTCAGTTTATCCATCTCATGCAGCGATATCACCGTGAGGACAAAGGTTTTATGATCCTCCCATACCCCTTTGGCCGCTATCATATTGTTGTCGGGAAGCGGCCAGTATTTCCCTGCATCGGAAACACGGTAAACACCATCAAGGCCTACAAGCATATTGTTCGTCGGTCCATGTCTGAATTCCGCGTTCTTCCCTTCATTGAAAGAAAGAACCAGTTCTTCACCATTTTCCAGTTTCATTAGCTTCCCCGAAATGTCTTTGGCTATTTGGGAAAGTGCAGGGATTTCCTTTGGCTCCGGAGCTTTCTGGAGTACTTCTACTGTGCGTTGAAGCTTTCTTGGCGCTTCAGTATTTCCATTGATAGATTCTGTTGATTTGGCCGAAGGAATGATAAAGCTTTCTACCAGTCCTTCAGGCAGGAAAAAGTTGCTTCCTTGAAGCGATGAAGTGAAAACAGTTACGATGTCATACTCCGGAAGCACAAAAATGTACTGTCCCCCGAATCCCCTTGCGGAATACCCGCCGAACTTATTCATCCACCACTGGTATCCATATCCATCATGTCCAGCCAGTCCGGCTGGAGTCTCTACATGCTTATTCGTTGCCTCTTTCACCCAGTTTTCTGGAATAACCTGAACACCATTCCATTGTCCGTTTCTTAAGTATAGATACCCCAATCTGGCCATATCCAGGGGACTCATGTAAACTCCTGCTCCTCCGATATTGATCCCCTCCACATCCTCTTCCCAGTAGACATCCCTTATGCCCAAAGGTTTGAAAAGCTTTTGCTCGGCATAGTCAGCAGTTTTTTTACCTGTGGCCTTCTGCAGGACTGCGGAAAGGAGATGGGATGCTCCTGTGTTATAATAAAAGCTGCTTCCCGGCTTCTCTTTCATCGGTTTGTCCAGGATGTATTGAACCGCATTTTTGCTGTTTCTCATCTGTATCCAGGAATCATTACTGTCATACGCGCCATACTCGCTCCAATCAAATCCGGCCGTCATTGTGAGCAGATGCTTCAGCGTTAGTTCCTTTTTCTTCTCATCTACTTTCTGGATGCTCTTGTCCGAGAAATATTCCAAGACCTTGTCATCGACACTTTTTATCTTTCCTTCACCTGATGCAATCCCGAAAAGGGTAGAAGTAATACTTTTTGTGCAGGAAAAGACCACATGCTTGGTGTCACTTTTATATGGAAAGAAATTCGCATCCATCACCTTGTATCCGTTTCGTATGACGACAATGCTATGGATTTCATTTCCACCGTCTTTTATAAAGTTCAACATTTCCAGCAGCCTTCCGGAATCCATCCCCTGCTCCTCAGGGGTAGAAACCCGCCAGCTGTCCCCCGGCCAATACGCAGTTGACGAAGCAGCTGTTTTGCTTTCCACTGCAGTAGGTGTCTGCTTTTTCGGTAAATTGGACTGTTGACTGCAGCCTTGAACGGGAATCAGCAAACAGGGGATTATCAAAGTCAAAAGGAGTCTGGATTTCATTTTCATCGTTTGTCCTCCAATATATTTACTTCCTCAAGCACCACACTGTAGTCAGCCTATGTAAATTCATCCATTGTTTCTCGCATGTAGGGGCAAAAAAATAACCGCTTGGGTCAGCGCTTAAAATTGTACTTTTTACATAAGGTTAGTATATTTGACTTTGAAATATTTGTAAATATGAAACGAGATTGGCTTTTTTCATATGGAAAAAGCCTTACATCTCAAATTATTGAAAAGTAAGGCTTCCTTCTTTGGTGGCGCGCCCGGCAGAGATCGAATCCACAACCTTTTGATCCGTAGTCAAACGCTCTATCCAGTTGAGCTACGGGCGCATATTTATTTTGTTGAGCATATATATGATAATACAAAACCAAATAAAAATCAACTATATTTATCTGGGAATTTTCCCCTCCTGTGAAAGCCAGCAGATGTTCTCTGCCCTTCCAATTACCAATCCCTTATCTTTCAGCCGTAGCACGTCTGTGTCAATTGGATTTAGATATCTATTCCCTTATGCCTAATCCTTCTAAAATGTTGTTTCAGGCATACTTTCCACACAGCAATATTTGCATATCAATGAGCAATTATATCATATTTACAGGATTAGATTGCGATTATAATTGAAACAAGAAAGCAAACTTTATCCTTGATCAAGCAGAAGGGGGAGATCATATGAGCATAACGATTATGGATGAGGTCCAAAGGTGCCTCAAATGTAAAAATCCAAAGTGTAAAAACGCTTGTCCTATAGGTACCCCTGTCAATGATGTTATGCAGATGGTCCAGAAGGGAAACCTTATAGAGGCCGGGGAATTACTCTTTAATAACAACCCGTTGTCAGTGGTGTGTTCTCTCGTTTGTCCCCATGAAATCCAGTGTGAAGGGAACTGTGTTCTTGGGGTTAAGGGGAATGCTGTTCATATCAGTAACGTAGAACACTATATTTCGGACTATTACCTTAGCATCTCCAAAGTTCAATGTGATATCGACCCGGAAAAGCGGATTGCCATCATAGGCTCGGGTCCGGCAGGTATTACCATAGCAGTTATACTTGCAGCAAGGGGATATGATATTACGATCTATGAAGCACATGATGCCATCGGTGGTGTCCTCCGGTATGGCATTCCGGAATTCAGGCTTCCCAAAGCGGTACTTAAGAAAATAGAAAAGAGACTTTTGGATATGAGGGTTAAAATCAGGCTCAACACATTAATCGGCCCAACCATCACCATTGATAATCTTTTCCGGGATGGGTTCAAGGCCGTATTTATCGGCACAGGCGTCTGGAAGCCCAATAGCCTTGGCATCAAAGGAGAATCCCTGGGGCACGTTCATTATGCCATGGATTACCTGAAGAACCCGGGAGTATACAATCTGGGAGAAAAAGTATGTGTGATTGGGGCTGGGAATGTTGCTATGGATGTTGCAAGAACAGTCCGTAGAAATGGCTGCCGGGATGTCTGTATTATGTACCGCAGAGGGGAAGAAGACATCACCGCATTGAAGCATGAGGTGGAATATGCAAAGCTGGATGGAGTAAAATTTGAATTTTACAAAACCCCGGTGGAATTCCTGGATAAAGGAATCAAATATATGAACTTGAGAACCGAAATCCACGGGGATGGGACACAATCAGAAGTCTCCGCGGGAGAAGGAATACTTCAATGCAGCTCCGTGATTATTGCCATAGGTCAAGGTCCGAGAACCAATATCATATCGACCACCCAGGGGATCCGTGTTAATGAGAGAGGACTTGTTGT
>JAOAAU010000147.1 GCA_026418695.1 Clostridia bacterium | reverse complement strand
TTATCGCCGATTTTATCGTTATAAAAAGCGGGGTCGCCAATGGCTTCCTTGACGATACTGCGATCTCTTTTTTGCTCGTTCATGTCGATCTGCTCTCTCTGCTTTTCCTGATCTTTCATTTCGGAATCCTCCTGTATGTTTGATTGCTTGCAGTTCGCAATAAATAGTCTTAGCACATTTTTAATATCTATGAATTGATTTTCGATGACTCTTTGTACATTCACTGAAAGCATACCTTTGGAGGAGTAAGTTCACTCGCAATGTACTAGTATAAATTAGTTTTAAAAGGTGTTCCTTTATTTTCCATTTTCAAGTTTGAGTAAATGTTCTGCGGCCTTATTGCACCAATCAATACTTGCCTGGTGTATAAGTTCACCGTTCATAACGGTCGTCAACCGGTAATGCCACGAAGCATCCTTGATTTCTTCCTTTTCCAGACAGTCTTTGATTTCTCGGATTGCTTTAATACTTGCTAGCGTTGTCTCTTTGAACCTTTGCAGGTGCGCAAGATTTACCCTTAGGGGTATATGATGGCCGAAGAATAACTTCAGCATTAGTTCATTCCTGCTTTTCTTTCCGGGGGGGATGGGTTTTATCAGCCAATTTTTCAGTTCTGCAAAGCCTTTGTCTGTCAGGGTATATATTTTACTTTCAGGTCGGTTGCCGGTTTTTTCTATTTTGAATGTAGCGAGTTCCTCATCAAGAAACTTTTTTAGTGTGGGATAGATTTGCTTGTAATCAATATCCCAAAAGTAACCTACGCCTTCCTCTACCCACATTTTGATGCTGTAACCAGACATCGGGCCGAAACCAAGGATACCGAGGATTGCATAATAGCTTGTATTCGTTTTGGACATTGTTCTCCTCCTTATTGCAATCTGGAAAAGTTTATGAACGAAATGTAAACAATATATGAATTTCATATATTCTATTGACGTTAATATCCTCAAACTGGTAATCTAAATAAAAGTTATATATGAAATTCATATATCATTGTATCATGAAATCCAGAAAAACAAACAATTTTTAAGAATTTGAATCTATGAGTGATTAGGCAAAAGGGGAGTGTTACTTATGAAAACAATTTTGTCCAGAGTATTATGCGTACTGCTGATGGGAACATTATTCCTCAGCGGCTGTGCTGCAAATGGCGGCACAAAGCCATCTCAAAATTCATTAAGCTCGGAATCTTCCAACCCTACGGGTGCAGCTGCAGAGAAGAATGTAGTAAATGGATCCACCTCAGGGACTTCCAATACCGAAAAAAAGGGTTTGGGAAAAGTGCTGATCGTGTATTATTCATTGACAGGAAGTACCCGGGAGATTGCCGGTAACATTAAGGATATGACCGGAGGAGATATTTTTGAGATACAGCCCGAAGAAGATTATCACAGGCCAGATGTAGAAGAAATAGGGAAAAAACAGGTAAAAGAGGGCTATAAACCAAAATTGAAAAATTCCGTAGCCAATATTGAGTCCTATGATACAATATTTGTTGGTTCTCCGGTTTGGTGGTTCTCAGTTTCGCCGCCGGTGATGTCCTTTTTGTCTCAGTATGATTTGAAAGGTAAGAAGATCGTACCTTTCTGTACTTGTGTAAGTAATTATGGGGACTTTTTTAAACAGTTTGAAAAGGCTGCAGAGGGTGCAAAAGTACTTAACGGGAGAGATTTCAAAAGCCCCGAATTCAAGGAGAAGGATAAGGTAAAAACAAAGATTGAAACCTGGTTGAAAGAAATAGAAAAAGGTAAGTAAACAGAAAACACAGATAATGAAATTTTTCAATAGATTTATAAACACACCAAACTTCTATCATATGCAATAGAGGCTGTCTCAACCCAATGAAATTGCTGGTTTTGAGGCAGTTTTTTTAATTTCTCATTTTATCATGCTAAAAACACAACTTTTTGGAGATATTTTAAAATTCAGAAGAATAATCTCTTGATTTACTATAAAACTGTATGTTAATATAATGGTTATTAAAAGTAACTATTATATTTTGTTACATTTACAAAAAATAACATTAACATAAGGTAGTATTATAACAGGAGGTGTACAAGCGTGAACAGGGAGAAACTGGCGGAGAACTTGCAAATTTTGATGCCTGTTGTGTTTAAGAAGCTGATGAAGACTTTTCCCGAACTTGAGATATCCAAACATATGCTTGAACTTTTGTTCATGATTAAAAAGGAAGATTCCAAACCCATGAGTTATTTCAGTGAAAAGCTGATGCTCCCCAAATCCAATCTGACAGTGATGGCAGATCGTCTGATTGAGGAAGGTTTCATTGAAAGGGCATTTGATCCCAATGATCGGAGAGTGATCATCCTGAGGATTACGGAGAAGGGAGATCAATACCTTTGTAAAGCCCGGGAGAAAGTAAAGCTGCACGTAGCAGAAAAACTGGTTGTGTTCAGTGATGAGGAAATCAACCGATTGAATGAGTTGGTGGAAGAAATGAAAGCAATATTCAGCAAAATGGATTAAGGGGGGAGATATGCTTAAGTTATTCAGATTTTTAAAACCTTTTACCATAACAATACTTTTTATTCTGGTATTCATGTTTGGCCAGGCAATGGCAGAGCTGTACCTCCCAACCTTGATGTCGGATGTTGTGAATAACGGAATGATGAACGGAGATACCCGCTATATCTTGAAATATGGTGCGTTCATGCTTATGGTAGCTTTAGCGAGTTCTATCTGCTCAATCCTGGGAAGCCTTCTATCGGCAAGAGCTGCTGTGGGATTCGGAAGAGACCTTCGAGATAAGGTTTTTACCAGGGTGGAGAGTTATTCACTTCATGAGTTTGATAAGATTGGCACAGCTTCTTTGATTACCAGGACAACAAATGATATTACTCAAATTCAGACAGTATTGGTAATGATGTTCCGTTTTTTGATCTATGCACCGATTATGTGCATTGGTGGAATTATTATGGCGCTGTCCAAGGATAAAACCCTGACGATTCTGCTGGCGGTAGTATTGCCGCTGCTTATAGTCACTATTTGTATTCTTGCAGGCATCGTTGTACCTTACTTTAAGGAACTGCAGAAGAAACTGGATAAGTTGAACCTGGTACTACGAGAGAGTTTGATTGGGATTCGGGTGATCCGTGCGTTCAATCGATTAGAAATAGAAAAACGAAGATTTGAAGATACAAACCGTGATCTTACAGACACTTCCATCAGGGTGAACAAGATCATGGCTGCCATGCAGCCGATCATGATGATATTTATGAATATTACCACCGTCGCGATTATCTGGTTTGGGGGTTTGAGAATTAATGAAAACCAAATGCAGATCGGAGATATGATGGCATTTCTCCAATATGCAATGCAGATCATGTTTTCATTGATCATGGTTTCCATGATGTATGTCATGGTACCTCGAGCTCAAGCTTCTGCAGTAAGGATCAATGAAGTGCTGGATATGGAGCCGGAAATCATTGACCCTGAGCAGGCACAAAAGCCGGTTAAAAAGAGGGGCTATGTAGAGTTCAAGAATGTTACCTTTAGTTATCCGGGAGCAGAACAGCCTGCAATCAGCAACATTACCTTTGCTGCAAGCCCTGGCGAGACTACCGCTATTATTGGAGGTACCGGTTCTGGAAAGTCAACGTTAATCAGCCTTATCGCGAGATTCTATGATGTTGACAGCGGAAGTGTTTTGGTAGACGGTAAGGATGTCAGGGAGTTGACTCAAAAGGATTTAAGAGCAAAAATCGGATTTGTTCCGCAGACAGCAGTTCTGTTTTCAGGAACGATTGCCGAAAACATCCGGTATGGTAAGGAGGATGCAACAGATGAAGAGGTCCGGCACGCAGCTGAAGTTGCTCAGGCCAGTGAATTTATTTCAGGAATGAAGGATGGTTATAACTCCGTGATTGCCCAGGGAGGAACCAATATCTCCGGTGGGCAGAAGCAGCGGCTTTCCATTGCTCGGGCGCTGGTGAGAAGACCGGAAATCTATGTTTTTGATGACAGCTTTTCTGCACTGGACTTCAAAACGGATGCCCGCTTGAGGGCTGCGCTTAAGAAAGAAACAGACGATGCTACCGTGATTATCATTGCCCAAAGGGTGAGTACGGTCATGGATGCTGATCGGATTATTGTACTGGATGAAGGCGAAGTCGTGGGAATTGGTGCCCATAGAGCGCTTTTGAAAACCTGCGGAGTATATCGTGAGATCGTATCTTCACAGCTGTCGGAGGAGGAGATCGCATGAATGAAGCGCAAACAACCCGGACTGCACACAAACCGGTCGGCAGACCCAGAGGGGGAATGATGCGCGGAGGCCCCGGGGGGGCATTGGGAATACCGGTGCAAAAAGCGAAGAACTTTAAAGGAACACTTAAAAGACTGATTCAATACTTGATGCCACAAAAGTATCGATTTTTTGCAGTACTCTTGCTGGCGGTGGTAAGTACATCATTTAATATTGTTGGCCCCGAGATCATGGGTAGAGCAACGACAAAGCTAGGAGAAGGATTAATTGCAAGAGCCGCCCATATTTATAAAATTGAAACGGCGATTCAACAGAAAATGCCTGCAGCGGTGATTAATAGACTAAAGGAACAACCGATGCCAACAATTGATTTCAACTACATCGGGCGAATTGCAGTTCTGATGATTGCTCTATATATCATCAGTGCGCTGTTTAGTTATATGATGACTTATATTATGGCCGGTGTTTCACAAAAGACGGTTTTCAACATGAGGAATGATGTGAAAGATAAACTGGACCGCTTGCCGTTGAAGTATTTTGATGCAAGAACTCATGGCGAGGTTTTAAGCCGTGTTACCAACGATATGGATAATATAGCTCAAACCTTGCAGCAGAGCTTAACCCAGTTGATTACATCCGTAGTAACGATCATTGGAATACTGGGCATGATGCTGTCCATTAGTCCCTTGATGACGTTGATTGCGCTGGTCACCTTGCCTGTTTGCGGCATGCTTACTTCACAGATCGCTAAAAAATCGCAGAAGTTTTTTGCAGACCAGCAGAAGCATATTGGACAGCTGAATGGCCATGTTGAGGAGATGTTTACGGGGCATAAAATTGTGAAAGCCTTCGGACACGAGGATGATTCCATCAAAGAGTTCAAGAAGATCAATGAAAAGCTGTATCATGTAGGTTGGAAAGCCCAATTCATGTCCGGGGTCATCATGCCGGCACTGAACTTTATCAATAATATAGGCTATGTACTAGTTTGTGTAGTCGGTGGATTGCTGTTAGCAAAGAAGAAGATCGAAATCGGGGATATTCAAGCGTTCATTCAGTATATGAGAAACTTTACCATGCCGATTATTCAAACAGCCAACATTGCAAACGTGATTCAATCTACGGTTGCATCCGCGGAGCGGGTTTTTGAAGTCCTGGATGAACCGGAAGAGATTGCGGATAAAGCGGATGCCTCAGTAATTGAGCACCCGAAGGGTGAAGTCCGGTTTAGAAATGTGAAGTTCGGATATAAAGAGGACATTCCCCTGATTGAAAATATGAACCTTAACGTGAAACCGGGGCAGACCATAGCAATTGTAGGCCCGACGGGTGCAGGAAAAACAACCTTGATCAATCTACTGATGCGCTTCTATGAGATCCAGGGGGGCAGCATTACCGTGGATGGGATTGATATCCGGAACCTGAAGCGCGGAGATTTGCGGGCAATGTTCGGAATGGTGCTGCAGGATACCTGGCTGTTTAACGGAACCATCCGGGATAATATCGCCTATGGCCGGGAAGGCGCGACGGAGGACGAAATCGTACGTGCTGCAAAAGCGGCGCATGCGGATCACTTTATCAGGACACTGCCGGAAGGATACAAAACTGTGCTGAATGAAGAAGCCTCCAATATCTCTCAAGGACAAAAACAGCTTTTGACGATAGCCCGTGCGATCCTGGCGGATCCATCCATTCTGATTTTGGACGAAGCGACAAGTAATGTCGACACCAGAACAGAAGTACTGATACAAAAGGCAATGTCCAACCTCATGAAGGGAAGAACAAGCTTTGTTATTGCACATAGATTGTCTACCATACGGGATGCGGACGTCATCCTGGTGATGAATAAAGGCAGCATCATTGAACAGGGCAGCCACAAGGAACTTCTGGCCAAGGGCGGATTCTATGCTGACCTCTACAACAGCCAGTTTACCGGTGCCAACCTGGAAAATGAAGCGGTATCCTAGAGCGCGGCACAGGCGAAAAGTGAAAAACGGCAAGAAAAATTCAGGCTACCAAAATTTTGGTAGCCTGAAAGCATTATATGGAAGCAGCTGATTTAAATTCTTTTTGCATGTACGTTTCCTTCTTCACCCACGGGCGTGACAGGCTCGTCCTCTTTGGAAACCTTGAGTTCAAGTCCGCCTCCGGTAATGGACAATAGAACGCTATTGGGTTCGCTGATCAAGGTAACTCCTTTGGGCAGTTTTAACTGTCCTGCGGTATAGCCATGTCCGGGAGTCAGATCAGACACATCGATTTCAATATACCGGGGAACTTCGTTCGGCAGACATTCAACGGTAACTTCACTCAATTGATGTACAATAACATTGCCTGCTTTTTCAACCCAATCCCGCCCAATGACCCGGACCGGAACTTCCATCTTGACTTTCTCATCCATGGAGACTCTCTGAAAATCCACATGAGCAACGCTTTTATGCACAGGGTCATACTGAATATCCTTCACCAACATGGAGAGATCATGTTCCTCTGCAAACTCAGTAGTAAATAATGAGTTTTTTCCATGTCTGGACAGGAACTGCTTGAATTCCGACTCTTTTATCTGTACAGCCATGGTGGGGGATCCGTGTCCATACACAACGGCAGGAATATATCCGCTTTTTCTCAGCCGGTTCGGTTTGCCTCCCCCAATAGCCTTTCTTTCTTCCAGATTTAAATCTAAACTGTTCATGTTATAAACCTCCTTTTAATATCACCATAGGTAAATTATTACCGTGATTTTAAAATTTAGTCATATTTTCCGTCTCTCAATGCTTTGATACGGATCAGGCTTACCAATCCCCACGCGATAACCGCATACACAATCATTCCGATGAGGGTAGCCGGATCAAAAACAGACCTTGCAGCAAGACCCCCGGTGGTGAAAGAATTAAAGATTCCGGTAAAAGGAGAAACAAAAATCCCTGTAACCGTATAGAGAAATGAAACAAACCCACTGCGCGGATTTGCACCAAGGAGCATAAACAGGAATCGGAATGCAAGCAGTACCTCAATCAGCCCGAGGACATAGTTGATGGCATTCCGGGTCTTGATAAACCACAAGGGGATTCTGAAACTGTCATAACCTATCGTTCCATCGGCGGAGGGTCTGTTTGAAGGAATTTCATTGTCTCTGAAGTTTTTATTGTCATCATCCATCGAAATACTCCTTAAACATTTTTTTTCTAGTATTTTCATTATGAACGGGAGTTATGCCGATGACAAAAGGAATGTGTCAAAGATTTGTAGAATTATAGGCATAATTGAAGTATTATGAAGAAAAGTCTGGATAGAGATGCTATAATTACACATATAACGGTGAGCAGGATGTGCTTTTATGGTTCAAGAAACACAATTGATTAAAACAAAAATGAATTATCCTACTTTACGATCCAAGCTGGTTAAGCGTCCCCGTTTGCAAGAAAAACTAAATGGGGTTCTTGACTACCGTCTTGTTCTGATCACTGCTCCTGCGGGTTTCGGCAAAACGACCTTGCTTGCATCCTGGCTGAATGTGATACAAAAAAAGGGCCTTATGACGGCTTGGGTATCCCTGGATGAAGATGATGACAACCCGGAACTCTTTTGGAGTTATGTAGGGATGTCGTTTTATAAAATCAACGATGAAGCAAAAAAAGTTATTGAAACGATGACTTCCTTTTACCCAAAGTCAGATCCTTTATGTAAAAGATGGATTTCACATCTGATCAATGATGTATCGAATCAGGACACTGAGTTGATTATAATTCTTGACGACTTTCATGCGGTGAATGATCCTGCAATTATGGAAGGAATGAGGTTCTTACTTAAAAATATGCCACCAAACATGCATATGGTGATTTCAAGCAGAAGCGTTCCTGATTTGGGTATCGCACGGTTGAGAGCATCCGATAGTGTTTTGGAAATTAATCAAACTGATTTAAACTTTACGAGTGAAGAATCTCAAGAGTTTTTAACGAAAGTAATGGGAACTGATCTCCCTAAAGAAAAGCTATCCTATTTGAAGACTGAAGCGGAAGGATGGGCTGCCGGGCTTCAAATAGCTGCATTGTCCATTCAAAATTCACAGGGGACGGCTTTGGATGAGAAACAGTTCAGCAATCACCGCTTTGTGTTTGAATACCTGGCAGACGAAGTGTTTTGCAGATTGGATGAGGAAGTGAAGCGCTTTCTGCTTTTTTCTTCTGTTCTTGAGCAGTTTTCTGCCGAACTTTGTGATGATTTGATGAATACTAAAAATAGCAGGGGAATGATTGAAAAGATAGAATCTATGAATCTTTTCCTAATGGGATTGGATAGTGAGAAGACCTGGTTTCGTTTACATAACTTATTCAGAAATTTTTTAGTATCAAGGTTGAAGACAGAATATGAAGGGATGGAATACCAGCTATATGACAAGGCTGCCCAATGGTATGAATGCAGGCAGCAAGTGAGTAAGGCAGTTGTCAACTATATCAAGGCGAAAAAGTTTGAAAAAGCTGTTCAACTTATTGACAAGGTAAGCGGGGAGATCCTTTGCAAAGGAGAAGCCAAACTGCTGCACCGATGGAATCAAATGCTTCCCGAAAATGTTGTTTTAAACAATTCAAGATTGATTTTGAATAGTGCATGGGCTTATTGTTCAGAGGGAAAAATGGATGAAGTTTCTTCTTATATCGCTTTGATTAGAAAGAAGCTTGCTAAGGGAAACGGCCATAGTCAGATAGTACATCGAATAGAGGCTGAGATTATAGCCATAACCTCAACAAATCTCATGGGAACGTATGAACTTGACCGGATCATTGATGAATGCAAACTAGCTTTGCTGTATTTGGAACCTAAAGATTTTCTGGCGCAGCTGATTACTTTTAATTTGGCAAGTGCTTGCCTTTTAAAAGGGGAACTGGATGAAGCAGTAAGGTGTTTTGAAAAATGCTGTTCCATCAGTACTGATACTGGTGATGATTATATCACCGTCACAGCCGGAAAGGCTTTAATGACATCAAGAAAGTGGCGAGGACAATATATTTTTGCAGAGCAAGAGGCCTTGCAGCTGATCTCGAGACTTACCAAGAATTACGGAAGCTCATTTTCTGCAACAGGCTTGATATATGCGGGCCTGGCAGAGGTTTATCACCAATGGAATGAGCTTGAAAAAGCACTTGAGATGGTTCGAAAGGGTTTGGAACTGGGGCAGTCTGTGGGGGATGGCTGGACGGTTTGTGAAAATTATTTGATGCAGGCAAGAATTTATGTATCCATGGGATTGGAGAAGGAATATACAAGCACGCTTAAAAGGCTTGAAGTAGGAGTCAGAGAGAACCGGTTATTTGATACAAGGATGAATATGGAGATTCTCAGAGCGGAAACATTCATCCGAAAAGGAGTAACAGAACCGGTTTCCAAATGGCTTGAGGAGATTGTTCCCTTGATGGGGAACGGATTCCTAAATATTTATCACAATATTGGATTAATACTGGTCCGGCTATATATTTGCAAGCGTGATTTTATAAAGGCCAGAGAAGCATTGGATATTCTTCATCAAACAGCTAAAAAATACAAGCTTTATGGCCTTGAAGTGGAGATATTTATCTTGAGCTCAATGATCTATGATCTGACTGGAGATTTGGACATCACGTTGAATGAGCTCTATAAGGCAATTAAGCTTTCATGGCACTCAAAGATGTTGAGGGTTTTCCTGGATGAAGGAATCTGGATGGAAGAAAAAATTAAAAAGCTTAAGAAACATAAAGGTGTGGAATGGGAAGTAGGTCAAGTTGAATATGTTCAAACCCTGCTCAACGGTTTTAAGGCAGACTTGAAATATAAAACGACTTTGACGGAGGAATTATTAAGTACAAGGGAAATTGAAATTCTGCAGTATATTGAACAGGGAGCTACGAATGCGGATATTTCTAAAAAGCTATTTCTTTCTATTAATACGGTTAAAACGCATCTGTTGAACATCTATACAAAATTGGATGTACACAGCAGAACAGGGGCATTGGCAAAAGCAAGAGAACTGAATCTGATTTAAGGTTGTTTTTCTAAAAGGGTGATGATGGGAATCACCCTTTTTTTCATACTTTCGGGTGATGAAAGAGAACTCCGGGATATATAGAATTAGATTAGATGCAGCATGTGAAGAGGTAAGTGATTTTACAAGTCTCATCCTGTGATAATTCCTATCCTTCGCAAAAGGTTGCATTGCTTAATTCTTGTTTAATAAAAAGGAGGTATGAAAATGAGGGAATTTAAAAACAAAGTAGCAGTAATTACTGGGGCTGGCAGCGGTATTGGTTTGGCTTTCGCAGAACGATGTGCATACGAAGGTATGAAGGTTGTCCTTACAGATATCGAGGAGGAGGCCTTAAATAGGGCAGAAAAGATAATTCGATCTTTGGGGGCAGATGTACTTTCTGTTAAATGTGACGTTTCCAAGGAAAAAGATGTTGAGTTCCTAACTGAAAAAGCATTTGAGATTTTCGGAGAAGTTCACTTATTATTTAACAATGCCGGTGTGGCTGGCGGTTCTTTATTGTGGGAAAGTACAACGGAAGATTGGCAATGGGTGATGGGGGTAAATCTCTGGGGCTTGATCAATACGACAAAAACCTTTGTACCTAAGATGTTACTGCAAAACAAGGAATGCCATATAGTGAATACTTCTTCCATTGCCGGTCTGACATCCGGTCCGGCGAATGGGATATACAGTATGACAAAACATGCGATTGTGAGTTTTTCTGAAACGCTCTACTATGAACTTATGCTGGCTCATTCACTCATTGGGGTTTCCGTTCTTTGTCCTGGCTTTGTCCGCACCAGATTAATGGATTCTGAACGTAACCGTCCTATGGAACTGAGAAATCCTAATGCATCGATGAATATCACTCCACATAAGCAGATGATGGATCATATGCTTCGAGAAGGAGTATCAAAGGGAATGCCTCCTGAACAGGTTGCTGAACAGGTCTTTCAAGGAATACAAGGAAAACAGTTTTATATTTTCACCCATAAAGAAGCTAAAGGGACTATAAAACAGCGGATGGAAGATATCCTGAATGAAAATAATCCCACATTTCCTTTTTCGATTTGAACCGGATTGATATCAACATGCTTCAATCAGGTAACTCAATGGAATACAAAATTCAAATAGTTTTCTCCCTAAAAGTGTAACAGCTTGAAAAATTCATATATCGATAGGAGAATCTCTATGAAAGGATCCAATAGAATTCAGTTTTTGGACATGCTACGTGCATTTATTATTTTTCTTGTAATCGTTCTACATACTGCAATATCCTATATTAAACCCCAAATCTATGGTTGGGTACACAATCCGGAAGAAAACAACGCTCTGTTTGGAATAATTTGTACCGTTTTAGACAGCCCTATTCTCATGGCGGTAATGTTCTTTATTGCAGGATATTTTACGTTACCGTCCATTCGACAAAAGGGTGTAAAGCAGTTTTTAACGGATCGATGCATCAGATTAGGAATACCACAGGTTTTAGGCTTGGTTTTTCTGGTGCCAGGCTTAAGTTATACTGCCTACCTCTCTTCTGGACAACGGATGAACTATTTTGATTTTTGGGTTTCCAAGGGCTTTAAGCCTGAGTTTTTTAACCATGCCCATTTGTGGTTTCTTGGAATATTATTATACTTTTCTTTCATAACAGCTTTCATTTTTTCTATACTCAAAGTGAGAGGAAAAGCATTTAGAGAGAGGAATAAAAAGCCTTCATGGCGGTTATTTGTTCTATTTATTGCGGTCACTACAGGTATGCATTTTATAGTATATCTGCGTTACAGTACTTTTGCTTGGACTTCAACCTATTTCATTGCTTTCCAAAATGTCGGAATGCCTTTATACATATGCTATTTCTTATTTGGGATGTATGCACATCAACGAAACTGGTTCAGAGCGGATGGATATAAGCCAGGAATTACGCCCTGGGCCGTTTTTTATACATTTTCAATCTTGGTCTATACGGTTCTATATGCGATTGTTTTCCATACCAGTCCGGGTACACCGGTAGAAAAGCTGGCAGTTGCATTAATGCTTAATATTTCTATTCTCTCTTGGACTCTTTTATTGTTGGGCGTATTCCAAAGAGTGTTTCATGGGGATCATCCGATAGTCAGGAAGATATCCAGTGTTAGTTACGGTACTTATATTGTTCATTTGAATATTGCGTTTGCAGTGCTGTACGCAACGAGAAACGTTCATTTGCCGGTAGTTTTAAAATTTCTTGTGCAGATATTAACTGGAATGATTCTGTCTTGGAGTGTTGGATATATGTTGAAACAAATGCCTGCACTGAAAAAAGTTTTATAATACTTACAAAGCTTATAGAACATGTTTAAAGGATGGCAATCTTCCAATATAAATAAAGACCCTCGAAAGCACAACTGGTTTGTTGTGCTTTTTATTGTGCAGATTGGCGAAATTATAGACCTACAATCAACAAGTAATTACAAATTTTTCAATTAATCAATACCATTTTCGTTATATTTTGGTATAATTAGTATCTATGAGAAACATTTTTTGATAGAAAAAGAATTATCATATTTATCAAAGATAAGCAATAAATGACAAACGGATAAAGCCTGTCTGTTACATCATTTGGGGGTATTGAAAGTGGCACACGACATATTTATTTCATATTCGTCAAAAGACAAGCATATTGCCGATGCTGTTTGCTCAGCGCTGGAAAATAATAAAATCAGGTGCTGGATTGCTCCAAGGGATGTGATCCCGGGAAGAGAATGGGGAGAAGCCATTGTCGAAGCGATCGGGCAAAGCCGGATTATGGTTCTGATTTTTTCATCGGCAGCCAACAGTTCCCAGCAGGTTCTCCGTGAAGTCGAAAGGGCGGTCAATAAAAATGTAATCATTGTTCCCTTTCGAATTGAGGATGTCGTACCTACAAAGTCCATGGAGTATTTTTTGTATTCCACCCATTGGCTGGATGCACTGACTCCGGATATGGAGGCTCATATCGAATGTCTGGTGGATACCCTGGGTAAGCTGATTCCCCAACATCAGACGGAGAATAATAGGAAAGTTCCGGCTTCCAAGGCCAAATCCCCAATTATAAAGAATATCATGTTCCTTGCGGCTGGAATTGCCCTTTCCATGACCGCTTTCGGGGTTTTCCAGTGGTATGACCGGAGCACGGAGTCAGCAAAAGCCAACCTGGTTTCGACTGGAAGTATAGAATCCAGCGGGAAAAAAAGCCTGACTCCCAACGATCAGGTGAAACCTGCAGGGGAGGACGTTTCTAATAAGAGGACTGATGGAAAGACAGAAGAAAAATTACTGGACAAAGAAACTTCGGACCAGGATACAGGAGACAACAGCCCAATGAATAACTCCAAATCCAGTGAGTTGGGCACGGAAGCGGTATCCAGGGAAGAAGTAAAGCAGGGAAGCACAACCAGCCTACAGGATGAGAAACCTAGCTTGAAAATCGGAGAATATATCCGCTTTGGTACTTTTAACGGAGCAATGATTGATTGGAGAGTCATCCATATAGATTCTAAAGGAAGCCCTTTGCTGTTGGCTGCAAAGATCCTGACGATGAAGTCGTTTGATGCTGCGGAGAGCGGAACTTATAATAAAACCGGTACAGGAATCGAGTTTGATGTCCACCGGCAGCGGTCCAAGGTCTATACCGACTATTCAGAGACAGACCTTCGGAAAATGAAGGGGAGCAATTACTGGGCAAACTCCAATCTGAGAGAATGGTTGAACAGTACAGAGCGGAGGGTATCTTTCCATTCACAGCCGCCGGTACCTGCTGCTGTTGCCAGAGGCATGAACGGATATGAGAACGAGCCGGGCTTTCTGCACAACTTCTCTGAAAAGGAAAGAGGCCTGATCAAGCCAGTCAGCCATAAGGTACTCTTGCCCTCACCGGAAAAAGGGAGCAAGGACGGAGGCTCTGCCTCCTATTCATTGATTAAGGAGCCGGTTGGAGAAGCCATAGTCAATTATGACCAGGCATTCTACAAAAATATTCAGGACAAAGTGTTCCTGCTGTCGGTAAAGGAAGCTGAGGAATATCTTTATGACCGCGGATGGGATTTGAAAACATCTCCCACCAAGGAAGCCATTGACCGTGATAAATCAAATTGGTACAAGGAGCTTAAAGGCCAATACGGAGGTTACCACATGTGGTGGCTGTGCACACCCCGGGGGGACAGTCCCAGTGACGTGTGTATAGTAGCTCCTGCCGGGGATGAGATATATACTGACTATGCAACCATGGCGGGAGGTGGTGTCCGGCCGGCCTTATACCTGAACCCTGCGGGATTATCGTTATCTGGTGAAGGAAGCGAATCGGATCCCTATATTATTAAGTAAGAAAAATATTTACCGGAGCAATACTCAAAGGAGACCAACCATGGGCGAAATAAGAAACTTATGTGAAAGATTCCGAAAGGTATATATACAGCCTCACAACTATCCTGATGCGGATGCCATTGCATCCGCCTGGGGAATGAAGAAGCTGGTGGAAAGCTTCGGCGCTGAAGCAGAAATTATCTATTATGGCAGCAATACCTTTAAACCCAATATCAGCAAAATCCTCAGTGATTACCGGATTCGTATGACTTTGATCAACGAAGGCTACGAGATTGGAGAAGAAGAACTTTTAATCAATGTGGATTGCCAGTATGGAGCTGCAAATGTACATAAAGTTGTAGCAAAAAATATCGCTGTGGTTGACCATCATATCAAAGAGGCCATGCAGGATTACATTTATGAGGATATCCAGCCAAGGATCGGGGCTTGTACCACGCTGGTGCTGAATTACCTGAAGCAGTTCGGAGTCAGGTTGGATCAGCCTTTGGCCACCGTGATGTATTATGGGATATTTATGGATACGGATATGTTCAACGGGAGGATGACGACCCTTGATGAGGATGCAAAAAAGGAACTGACAGCGCTGTATGACAAAAATATCATTGATCATTTGCGACTCTCCTCTTTGTCCTTTGAAGATCTGAAGATTTATGCTTCAGGTATTTTAAAAACAGAACGGTATCAAAATATTATTTTTTCAGGGATTGAAGAATGTGATGACAACCTTCTGGGCCATATCTCCGATCTATTGATGGAGATCGAAGGGATCAATATAGTGATTGCTTACTCCCAACGAAGCAATGGGTGTAAGCTGTCTATCCGAAGCTATCATGATTATTTCACTGCAGAGGAATTGGTCAGGGAGCTGACGGATGGAATTGGGTCAGGAGGGGGACATGAAAACAAAGCCGGAGGATATATTGTCAAAAACCGCTTGGAGCAGGTTCATCCGCGAGTATCCCTTGGAATCCTGATCCGGACGAAAATCATCGATTACTGCCGGGAGGTTCGGCTGCTTCAAACGGGGAAGGACAATCCTTATGATATTTTTAGCAGGGACAAATTATTTAGGGCAAAGAAAAAGAAGATTTGTCTCCGCTTCTTGGATATCAGGGATTACTTTAAGGAGGATGTTGCAGTTAAGACTCTGGAAGGAACCGCAACAGCATCGGTAAAAGATAAAGTGATCATCGGGGTGAAAAATGATATTTGGCCGATATCTTCTGAAACCTTCGAGAAAAAGTATCAAGTTGTAGATCACAAAAATACCAAATGCCTCTCAGACGGATATTTGGACGAGTACGGGGTCAGTATCCAATCGGATTCAATGCTGCTTAGAATCACAAAGGATAACATTCATGAATTTAAAATTTGCATGACAGTCGAAGAATCCATGGTGGATGCTGTAAAGCTCTATGAAAAGGTGAAGGTAAGAACGGTATGGGGTGATTTTCTTGGAAAGAGAGGGGATTACCTTTTGATCAACAGCCTGGAAGATTATTATATTTGTGATGGTGAGATATTCAAACAGACGTATGATAAGATCGTGTAAAAGTAATTCTGGAGAAGCAACCCTAAAAATAAAAGGTTAAGTAAAAATAAAGCTGAGAAACGAGTTCGAATGAATTTCATATCTCAGCCTTATTTTTATTGTTTTTGTGAGCACCATGATCCTATTACGCGAGGTTTGTTGCAGTGATTTCAGAAATTTGAGGCTCTTTTGCTTTCAAAATTTCTCATTACTTAGCTTTGGCCGCATCGAAGACAACATTGACATAGCTCAGACGATCCTCGACAGGACCAGCAACCCAACCAACGGTCTTCCAGGTTTCAGTATCATCATAGTACGAGCCAATTCCAATAGTTTTGCCTTTTTCACATTTGAATTTTTCAACAACTGCTTTCATATCAGAAGATTTTGGGTTTGCTTTTGCCAGATTGAGTGCAATTTCATAAACAGAGGTAGTTCCATTTCTCACGACTTTACATTCAGTAGAGTCTTTGGCAGCTATTTCTGATAAATCACCTGTTGCGCCAATAGCCCAAAGCAAGGAGGGAAGCACAGCGTCATCCGATAAGTCGGTTCTGATTTCCAGGGTATCATCTGCCCTCCACCAGCCATCCGCAGGAATATTATTCTGGATAACATCATCGGTGATGGTAGCAGCAATATAAATACGGGTAGGGTCATTTTCGTTCCAACCGATCATGGCAGTTCCTGAAAATTCAGCTTTTGTAGGGAGTTCAAGGGTAAACTCATCCCCTTGATCGAAATTCAAAACGTCGGATTTTCCCCATTCATCCAGTTTTCCGTCTGCTTTAAAATCAACCTGTTTTGCTTTGTAGGTTTTACCGGATGTCCGCCTTTGCAGGATTTTTTCCATGGACAGCTGTTTGTTTGCTCTCACAGTAAAACCTATCAGCTGATTGTACAGAAACTGTACAGAAGTGTCCACAACTTCATAGTAATCGTCTCTAAAAAGATGTGTCCCATCCTTTAGGGTAAGAAAACTGTAGGGAATTTCATTCTTTTTTAAAGCTTCTGAAAATTCCTTGCTCAGATCATAAGGAATATATTCGTCCAAAGTACCGTGTACGATGAGGCAAGGGGGAGCATTTTTCTTTACGACGCCTTTATCTGTGAATAATGACAAGCCGGCTCCAGCGATTTCTACTACGGCATAGATGCTGTCTTTTGGCAGTTTGCTGGAAGCTTTATCGTTATAGCACAGGTTGTTGATGATATCGCTTCCAACGGAATGACCCAGAAAAGCAATATGGTTTTTATCCACCTTGTATTTGCTGCTGTTGCTTATGACCCATTCTACTGCTGAAGCCGTATCAGCGGCTGCATCCTTTAAAGCATCCATGTACTGGTCCTGGTTTTCCCTCAACCTGTAGTCAATACTGAAAACTACATAGCCTTTTTTGACAAAGTCAGTACAAAAGTTCTTAAAGTAAGCTTCATCCTTGCTGCCACCAACCAAACCGCCGCCATGTACAAAAACAATCGCCGGCCTTGCAGATGCAGTATCACCGGATGGCTGATACACGTCCAGCTTTAACTCTTGCTGCTCGCCTTTGAAGTTCTTCACTTCCTTGTAAACAAGATCTTTTTCTACATCGGCCTTGTAAAAAAGTGTACTGATATAACGAACGGGAGCAGCTTGTTGGGGTACAACGGACTTGTCTGAGTTCTTTTGTGGCTCAGCATACCCAGTAACCTGGAAGGCGCTTAGTGTGCAGATACAAAAGCACACAGTTAAGCCAATCAATGGTTTGTATAGTTTTTTTAACCGCTTATTCATGGTGTTCCTCCTGAAATAAACAAATATATACTCAATCATATATGGAAAAAGGGGTGTTACATAGATAACAAAGGTCACCTATTTAAAAGATGACGTCATGAGTTTGTTTAAAATAGAAGATGACACTTATCATTCACAAAGTATGACAAGTGTCATCATGAGTACAATTTATATGATATTGTTTTTAACGGCGAAAACCGCCAACTGTGTGCGATCCTTAAGACTTGTTTTGAAAAGTATGGATGAAATAAGATTTCTAACACTGCCTTCTGTTAAGTACAATTGAGAAGCAATTTCTTTATTGCTCTTTCCGAATACAATGAGTTTGACAACTTCGGACTCTCTATCAGTCAAGCCGAAATCCATAGGCTCAGGCTCGGAATGCAGTTTTTTCAAAACCAGGTTGTAGGAGTTTTTATGGATTACCTGGAGTCCTTTTGCAATGGTCTTAATAGTGAGAATGAGTTCCTCAGATTCGATAGCTTTCAATATATAGCCATCCGCACCATTTTTCAGGGCTTGCTCAACCTTGTCCTCATCATTGAAGGTGGTCAGGATCATGACTTTTATATTTTCAAACTTTTCTTTGATGAGCCTTGTTCCTTCAACCCCATCACAAATAGGCATGACAATATCCATCAAGACAATATCGGGGTGTGCTTTTTCACAAAGCTCCAGAGCTTCCAGTCCATGTCCGGCACACCCTAGAACTTCGATTTCCTTACTCTGTTCGATAATGAATTTCAGACCATCCCTGATCACAGGTTGGTCATCTGCAATTATGACTTTTATCATAGACATCTTATCCTCCCGTCCTGGACAGTAATTCCTTGCTTCCTGTTGTAGGTAACTCGACAAAGATATTGAACCCGTTTTCTCCATCCGATCCGTATTGAATGTTTCCGCCCAAGCTGGAAACCCTTTCTTCCATACCTTTTATCCCAAACCCTTTATGGACCTCCTTGCAGCCGCGACCATCGTCTTTAATAAAGACCCTGCATTTTTCATCCAAAAAATTAAACACAATGTCCACATGTTTTGCTTTTCCATGCCGAAGAGCATTGGTTAATGCTTCCTGGCAAAGACGGAATAATACCTCGAAATACTCAGAGGTTAAGCAGTTGCTGTCTCCATTCAAGGATAAATCAATTTTCATCCCGGATGCTTCAAAATCAGCAACAAGCTTTATCAGAGCATCCTCGAGATTGATATTCTGCGATTTGCCGGGCATTAGTCCGGAAATAGACTTACGTAACTCGTTTAACCCATTCTTAGCGATCTCCATGATTTCCTTAATTTTCAACTTAGCTTTGTCAGGCTCTGTGTCGCTTAGTATATCCACAACTTGAAGCTGAGTGATTAATACAGTCATTGTATGCCCCAAGGTATCATGCACATCTCTGGAAAATCGGCTTCTTTCCCTCATCACAGCCAGTTCCTCCGCAGCAGCTGCATAATCACGAAGCTGTCTGTTCTTATCGATTAGCTCATCATTCAGCAAAGATAAGGCATCATTCTTTTCTTCTAATTCTTCCATAAATTCTGTTACTCTGGTGATATCATCAAAGGAGATTATTCTTCCCAGGGCTCTCTCATTATCCAGAATTGGATAGATGACGACATCATAGTATTTTCTATGAGGCTTCGCTAATTTTAATACACCTTGAAAGTTTATACACTGGTTTGAATTGATTGCCTCAAGTATTTTTTGACCTTCTTCATTGGGGTCAATACGTTCTTTTAAATGTTCATTGAGATGAAGAACCCTTTGATCTTCTTTTGACTGTATTCCATCCGGAAACGCTTCAGAAAAAGATCGATTGAGACTAATGATTTTGTTGAAGCTGTCTACAATAACGACAGATTGTTTAAGATTATTCACAATTTTGTTTAACGCAATGGTCTTGATATTTAGGAATCTATATTTGTATATAAGGAGCGCAATCAATGCGTTCGCGACTGTAAAGGCAATGGGAGAGGAGTCGGCGTATCCTAAAATCGGTTTGGAATGAAGTACTTCTACCAGGAGTTCATTGATAAGGCTGGAGGTAAACGCCAGAAAATATGCTGCCATCAACAAAATGGTGCGAGTCCTTTCATAGCCCATCTTTCTGATGGAATACCGTATCAATATAATAAATCCCGTAATGCTGTACAAATAACCGATAAATGCATGAAACCAAAAGAAGATTCCAGGTACAAACTTATACATGAACAGGCGGTGAACGTCGTTGGTAAGCGCTGTTAGAATAAAAAAAACAGTGGGAGCCGATAACAGCACGATGGCGAGTTTATTCCCGGCATGCTTCCAATCAGCATAATTCAAGCTGAATATAAGCCAGGATAGACCTGCTAAGCCGCCAATTGCCGTTCCAAATTTCCAGTTCAGCAACTCAAATGCGGATGTCAATTGATTTTCATCCTTAATATAACTGATGATCACAAAGAGGATTGTTGCACGCAGTATCCAAAGGAGAGTAATGAAGTGCATGAATAAAAAGCTATAGAGCAGGGGGCTTTTTTTTGCCTTTACAGCTAAATAGACCAGCAAGGAAAAAGATAGAAAAAAGACAACCATATAAAAGATGACCCATGAAAAATATTCCAGCGGCATAGGGAATCCTCATTTAATGTATGTTATGAATAATATTACCATAATATTTTAACTTTAAAAAGAAAGGAATTCGTTAAAAGCATGGCAGATAAGTATTTTTCAATATGTAATTTTGGATATATTCATAAGCAACCAGATATAGTATAATTTTTCTATATAAAAAGACTGTCCCATTTTGTTGACGTTTGAACAAATATGAATTAGGAGGGCTAGGATGGTAGGTACCATTTACAAGAACACTTTTAAGGCCGATTCAATTGCTTTAAGGTTTAAAGGAAACACTGTAACGTACGAACAGCTCGATAGAACAGTGACAGGTTATGCTGCATTCTTGAAAAAACTTGGTGTGAAAAAAGGAGAGAGTATCATACTCAGCTGCCCCAATTCACCGGAATTTATTTATTCGTATTTTGGTGTAGTAAGAAACGGAGCAATCATTGTTCCCATTAACCTTCTGCTTACGATGGAAGAGATTGCGTATCTGATCAAGGATTCTGAAGCCAGATTCATGATCATCCATCCTATGATTCTGCAAAAAGCAAAACTAACCAGGGAGTCGATTCAAAATGCGCTGGGAATTCAAGTCATCGTCTTGGATGAGGAGTTTCAAAAGAGTGTTTCAGAGATAAATAACGAAGGCTTTGAAGACTTTACCGATGAGAATGCAATTTCCACATTTCTTTATACATCGGGCACTACAGGAAAGCAAAAGGCTGCCATGCTGACCCACAAGAATCTTGTATTTAATTCGGAACAGTGCAGGCTAGGACTTCATGGCAAACCTGAGGACAACTATATGTGTGTGCTTCCGATGTTCCATGTGTTTGCATTTACAGCCTGTGTTTTGATGCCGCTGTGGTCCGGTGCCGCGATAACAATTATTGAAAGCTTTCAACCTAAAGAGGTGGTTGAATCTTTACTCAAGGATAATATCACTGTATTTATGGGAGTTCCGACAATGTATGTTGTCCTGCTGGAAGCAGGAAAGAACAATATTACCTTCCCCAACCTTCGCCTTGCTGTTTCCGGAGGAGCTGCGCTTCCGGTCGAAATATTCAGACAGGCAAAAGAAATCCTGAAGCTCCCGATCGTAGAAGGCTATGGATTGACGGAAGCCTCACCGGCGGTATGCTTCAATCCATTGGATGGAGTACAAAAGGAAGGCTCCATTGGCTTGCCTTTACCTTATGTAGAATGTAAAATCGTCGATGAAAATGATAGGGAACTGCCTGTCGGAGAGGTTGGAGAACTTGCTGTCAAGGGCGAAAACGTCATGCTGGGTTATTATAAACAGGAGGAAGAATCGAAAAAGGCGCTGCTGAATGGGTGGCTCCATACCGGAGACCTCGCAAAGAAGGATGAAGACGGCTACATATACATCGTTGACCGAAAGAAAGACATGGTCATTGTGGGTGGTTTAAACGTTTATCCAAGAGAAGTAGAAGAAGTGATCTATCAGTATTCCAAGGTGAAAGAGGCTGCAGTAATTGGTTTGGAGGACAAGCTTCGCGGTGAGTATGTGAAAGCATACGTCGTAATCAAAGAAGGTGAAGAGTGTACTTCCAAGGAACTGCTTGGTTACATGAAAGAACGGCTTGCTGCTTACAAGCTGCCTCGTGAAATTGATTTTGTTCCGAACCTTCCCAAGAACAGTACGGGAAAGATCCTGAAACGGATGCTTAAAGAACAGTAAATAATATTGATCAGCTGCTGGTAATTAAGGGCTATCTCATTTTTAGATTGAATTGAGATAGCCTTTTTATAATTCTTCAGAAAATCTTTAGATTTTCTCCAAAAGAAATTTATGCTTTCCAATTATAATGAAATCAGTTTAATCGGAAAGGTGAGATTTATGAAGAAGTTAGTGTTCATTTTAATTATGCTTATAGCTATTCTTTTATCTGCAATGCCGATAAGAGCCTTAGAGAAGGAAGTTCCGGAAGTTGTCATCCTTTCAACCACGAATGAGCAGAAAGACGGATTTGCCGTTCTCGAAGAAGGCTGGCAAAACCAAAGCGTTCAAGCGCTTATCAATAATTCATTTATGAAAAAGTCCCTTCAAATTTATTCTATCGCACAGAAGTATAGCAACACAAAAGGAGAGCCTTTTTATTTAACTTTTAAGCCTAACTCAGGAGAGTATGGCAGGATAGGATTTTATTTGAAAAAAGGCGGAACATTGATTGATAAAACATCCTCTCCTTATATCGAACTGAATACCGAAGAGTTAACTTCCAGCCCGGCAAGACTGCAATCTCTGACACAGATTTTCCCTCATGAGATGGGGCATGTTCTGGTTGGAATGACAGTTCCTTCAATGAAGGAAGAGAAAATGGGAAGCCTTGAAATGCATAATTCCAATGTAATCACTCAATACTCAACTGCTTTTCATGAAGGCTTTGCAGAACATTTTGAGATTATCTCCAGACAGTTCGAAGAAAACAAGGAACTAAAGGACGGGATATATCAGGATATGGAGCAGGTCCGCAAGACCATAGGACCGATATTGTCCAAAGCTGAAAGAGACTTTGATTTGCCGTTAAGACTGGGTTATTTCAGGAGTACCGCATTCTTTTGGGTAAACAAAGCAGAAGGACTTAGAAGAGAACAGCTTCCAGTTAACGGAGAAGCCATTTACAAGAATTCCTCCAGACAATTCAATGATACTGAGAAAACCATACTATATAGAAAAATGGGCTTCAAACAGGACTTGAGCCAAAAAAGGTCCCTTCAACAGTGTTTATCTACAGAATCAGTGATATCAAGTTTTTTTCTTCGTCTATATAAGGAAAACTCACTTCCGATGCTGGAGCACTATTCGAAAGTGCTGGAGGTATTCAGTAAACATGTCGGCAAGGATGAGAAGCCCCCGTTGATTCAGTTCGTAAGGGGATATGCTTTGGAACACCCGGAAGAGAAGGAGAAAATCCTTAAGATTTATCGTGAGGCCGTGGGATACGACTTTTTTGATGAAATGATCCCTGAATTATGGATGATCAGCAAAGGCAATCATATTCGGATGGCGATGGACCAGTTTGGAGCCGTGAAGCTGCCTTTATATATCTTCAATATCAATACCTGCGAGGTTGAAGATTTATTAAAACTGGATGGTATGAAGCGCAGTGAGGCTGAAAAGATCATTCGGTATAGAGATAGAATAAGATTTTTTAATAAAGCAGATGATTTCAATTCCATCGAGGGCATACAAGAGAAAACAAGGGCGATATTACTCCAAAATAGTTACGGAATCGGTTGGACTCAGGAGGAAGTCGAGAATCTTCTCAATGACGGAAATGGACAGCTGCGATTAAGTTTTTCGGCAATCTTACTCAAAAGTCTAACTCACTTGTTTTTTAAGACGATGATACTTTTTATATTATTCATGACAGGCTATTACTTCCTGGTTTTGAGAGGCAAGGGTTCCTATGTGAAAAAGGGGATCCTCCAGTATCTAAAATTCATACTGTATGTTTTGGCTGGCCTGATATCAACAGTACTATCCATGGCTGTGATTAAAGGAAATGCAGGAGTACATCCTGTGACAATATTTGCTATAATGATAGGTATAATTGAACTGGTAAAACTACCTTTCTTGATAAGGAACAGGCAGAAGTTGAGAGACAGCTGGATTTCAACTTTGATGATGGGTGGAATGGTTATTTACTCACTGATTTAGGGGGAACCATGGAGAAAATTAGCGTATTGGTCGTAGATGATGAGAAGGACATCCGGGACCTGATTGAGATTTATCTTAAAAATGAGGGCTATGAGGTACTTAAGGCCAAAGATGGAATGGAAGCTTTGGATATATTGAAGCAGCACCCGATTCAGTTGGTGATCCTGGATATCATGCTTCCGGGAATGGATGGGATTAAGGTGTGTGCAAAAATACGAGAGACTTGGGATGTCCCTATTCTGATGCTTTCAGCAAAAGGAGAGTCTACAGATCGAATTCAGGGCATTATGACTGGAGCCGATGATTATGTAGCCAAGCCTTTTAATCCCTTGGAAGTGATTGTAAGGGTAAAAGCATTACTGAAGAGGTATCTTAAAAATAATGTGGTTTCCGTAAACTCGGAGATTGTCATTAACGGTTTGACTATCAATACCCAGACCCATCAGGTAACCTTGGATGGAAATGAAATCCCGTTAACCCATAAAGAGTTTGAAATATTAGGGCTTTTGGCAAAGAATAGAGGAATTGTTTTCAGCAGCAGAAAGATTTATGAAAGCGTTTGGAACGAAGAGTTTTTCGAATCGGATTCTACCATCATGACACACATTAAGAACCTTAGAGAAAAACTTGGAGATACCTTGAAGAACCCCAGATATATCAAAACCATATGGGGAGTGGGGTATAAAATTGAAAAGTAAATTTGTTTTTGGGATCAGGGCGAAATTTATTGCTGCATTTTTAATCTCCCTATTGGCTGGACTCATCGCCTTCATGACAATCAACGGAATTATCCGGAACAACAGAACGGATTATTCCCCTGAAATTGAAGGCTTTAAAAGAGCGTGCCGGCCGATTGTGGAAGAAATCACGGCGAATTATCCCAATCAGGAAAAGCTTCAAAAAATCATCAATGATAATTTTACAAGGAACAATGCCCAGATTGAAACATTTATAGCAGACAAAAACGGGATAGTATTTCTAAAGCCTTATCAAAACCCCTTAACCAAACTCGATCTTGATTTGATTAAAAGGGGTCAGGATAATTACGAATATCAAGGGAATAGAATCCGATACAGTAAGGTCGAATCGCTTCCGGACGGCAACCAGGTTGTATTTTCGGGAACAATCATTAAGGAAGATGTAAACCGACTAGGGTTCATAGGAATTATTGTATTTATCATTACTTTCTTTTTACTGACTTACAGTAGGGTGAATTATATTAAGGTTTTGGCAAACTCTCTTGTAGAGATCTCCAAAGGGAATTTAAGCTACAAGGTTAAAATCAAAGGGAAAGATGAGCTGACACTGCTTGCAGAGAATATCAACCTGATGACAGGAGAATTGAATACCAGAAAACAAAAAGAGGCTCAGGCAGAAAAAATGAAAACCGAGTTGATCGTGAATATGTCGCATGATCTCAGAACACCGCTGACTTCCATTATGGGATATACTCAATTGTTAAAAGAAAAATATACAGGAGAAGATGAAATTAAGGATTATATTCGTATTATTGATGAAAAAGCGCAAAGACTGGGGCTGATGATCCAGGATCTGTTTGAATATACTGCCCTGACTAACTGTGATGTGAGCCTTCAAAAAGCACAGGTGTCGATGAATGAGCTTGTGCGCCAGGTCGTGGAAGGGTTGATGCCGGTCGCATCTTTGAATGATACTTCCATAGCTTATGGCGCTCCTGATCAGGAGATTTTAGTTCAAGTGGACGCGGAAAAACTGGTAAGAGTGTTTGAAAATATTCTAAACAATGCGATTAAGTACAGTGAAAAGCCTGGAAATGTAGATGTAAGCATCTTCTGTGATAGAGATCGTACAATCGTGAGCATTTATAACAAGGGAAGAACTCTGAGTCAGGAAGAGCAGGATATGGTGTTTGAAAGGTTTTACAGGACGGATGAAGCAAGAAATTCAGAAACAGGAGGGACCGGAATTGGACTTTCAATCGCAAAGAGTATTGTTGAACTCCATGGGGGCGAGATATGGGTTGAATGCGATCCGGAAGGCATCTGTTTTAAAGTTGCGTTATAGGGGACAGTTCTGCACAAATGCTACTTTCGGATAAAAGTACATTTGTGCAGAACTGTCCCCTAAGATTAAGTCATATTCAGAGAATTTTTGTTGCTCCATAAAAACGGTTCTTTCGGCGGCTTCGATATTTATATGCTGCTGAAAGAACCGTTTTTATTTAAATGAGGAAGAGCGCTAATATGACTAAGTGTTGACGTCTGCCATTGTGAATTCAACAGTGACTTTGAAAAGATCCCCATCGATATCGATGGAGAGATTACCACCCTGGAGTTCAACGATACTTTTAGCAATGGTAAGCCCCAAACCGGAACCTTCAGTGTTTCTGGATTCATCCCCCCGCTTGAAACGTTCGAATAACTCATTCGGATCAAAGGCCAGTTCATAAGCCGATATGTTTTTCATGGTAAGGACGGCTTTGTTCTGAACCTCTTCAAGGTCAATGTAGACTCTCGTGTTAGGTAGGGAGTATTTGAGGATATTGCCGATGAGATTCTCAAACACCCGCCATGTCTTTCTGCCGTCCAGATCAGCATAAATCTTTTGCTTCACGGCATTTACCTTAAACGTCAGGGAGGAGCTTTTGATTCTCTCGTCAAACTCCCCCAAGGCCTGATACAAGAGCGCTGCCACATCGATTCTCTCCAAACTAAGCTCTACTGTGCCGCTGGAAAGCTTGGATGCCTCAAAGAGATCTTCAATGAGGAGCTTCATTCTCTGAGCCTTTTTCTCAAGAATGGAGACATAATTCTCATATTCTTCCTTGGTCAGGTTTTCTCTTTTGAGAAAATCTACATAGTTGATGATGGAAGTCAAAGGTGTTTTTAAATCATGGGACACATTGGTGATGAGCTCAGTTTTCAACCGTTCACTTTTGATATGGTCCTCTAAAGCTTTCTTTACGCCAGCCTTCATATTGTTGATGTTGTTTCCCAGCTGTGCAAGGCTTCCTTTTCCCTTGCTTTCGATGGGCATGTTGAAATTGCCTGAAACGATTTCGGCAGTTCCTATAACGATCTGATTGTATTGACGAAGCTTGGTCAGCAGATATACAGGGGCAATAAAAAAGTATATAACTGTTGCCAAGACAACAAGAGGGATTACGTTTTGAGCATTGTTGGCGTGAGCGGACATTGCCAGTCCTAAAAATCCCCCGTAAGCAACAGTGGGCAAAAGTACCAATACCATTTTAAAAACAAGTCCCTTAAAGGCTAGGCTATCCCGGAGAAGCTTAAGCAAGTAATATAAGGAACATCCATGCCATTGATCCTGAAGACTGCCTTTTCCCTTGATAAAAGTCAAAGTCCATTGAAGACTGAGATATAGATAGCTGATATATAGGGCAACCAAAGTTAGAATAACAAGGTGACCGATACCGAATGAACGGGATAAGAAAAATTCAACTCCAAATATCAGGTACGCAAATGGTAAAGCAGTGATCAGAATTAAGGCCCGAATATCCAGAGGAATCTTTCCATAGAACTCAATAAGTGTATACTGCAAGTTGTTTGGGTCAGCATTTCTTTCTTTTCTTAAATAAAGCAATAGCAAGACTGCAGCCAGGGAAAAAAGGATTGCCAGAATGAGTTCAATGATCAATTGTGATCGGATTTCCTCAAAGCGATGATAGTTTACATAGATGTTGCTGGCCTTATTAAGGTCTTTGGGGATGGCGACATAACCGATAGTCATGGTTTGCCAGAAAAACTCGTTGACGGTTTCATACTTTACTTTGTCGTCGTACCGCTGCGGAAACTCAATGCTGAATAATGTTTGATTCTTTATATATTCGTTAATGCTCTTAGGATCGAATAAGTTTGAAAAAACTTCTCCGTTTTTATTTTTAATATAGTACTTAATATCCTCCCGGGAAGCGATACGATCCTTCAGCATATTATAAGTGTTGTCTTTGATTGAAATAATCTCCGCTTTGATTTCATCGATGGTTTTGGAATATTCTTTTCTGATCTTTTCAATCTTCTGATCCCTTTCTTTAGTCAGCTTCTCAGCCAGATCCTTATTGCCGGCAGCGTTTGCCTGATGAATGCTGTACTCGGAATTTTCCCGGATGATATCTTCCAAACGCTGAACTTCAGAATCATTCTTGCTTTTTAGTTCGGCAATGGCAGATTCTGTTGCTTTATCATCATCTGATGCTGTATTATAGTCCAGGTAATCGGTATAAAGGACTCTTATATCGTTAAAATAATTATTTAGTTCAGCTTCAAAGCCTTCGCTTATGAAGTAATAGCTGCTGGTAAAATAATCGCTGTTTCTAACGATGTTCCCGATACTGATTACGGAGAAGCTGAACAAGTACATTGCCAATACGAAGGCCATATTATGTATTGTTTTATTTTTCAATTTTATATCCAATGCCCCACACCACCTTTAGATATTTTGGTTCCTTTGGGTTGATCTCGATTTTTTCCCGGATCCTCCGGATATGAACGGCTACCGTGTTCTCCACATTATAGCTGGGTTCCTTCCACACTCTTTCATAGATCTCTTCCATAGAAAATATCCGGCCGCAGTTCTCCATGAGAAGCTCAAGAATCTTATATTCCAGTGCGGTTAGTTTAAGTTCTTCACCATCCACAGAAACAGTTTTCGCACTTTTGTTCAGAATCAGGCCCCTGACGCTGATTTCATCTTCCGTTGCTTTATAATTCCCGAGGCTGATATATCTCCTAAGCTGAGATTTGACCCTGGCTGCAAGTTCCAATGGGTTGAAGGGTTTGGTAATATAGTCATCGGCCCCGATATTCAGCCCTAGAATCTTGTCGGTATCTTCTGATTTTGCGGAAAGGATGATGATGGGGATATTCCGTGTTTCCCTGATTTTGAAGGTAGCTTTGATTCCATCCATTCTAGGCATCATAATATCCATGAGTATAAGGTGGATGTCCTCTTCCTCCAGAACATTCAGAGCATCGATGCCATCCTTAGCCTTTATTACTTTGATGTCTTCATTTCGAAGATAAACTTCAATGGCCTCGCGGATTTCGTCCTCATCATCGACTACCAGTACATTGTATTTTGACATTAACCTCATCCTTTCTGGAAACATTATATCATTTTGTGTCCTCCTTTCTAAACACAGGTTTATTGTATATAAGCTTTTTTACAAATTTGTGGATGAAATTCTTACAAAATTCTTAAATTGATGAGCTTGACAAACCTATTTTTGGTATTTATACTATGAATAGGCTAAAGATTACAAGTGAAATCGATGGGGGTCGTGATGTCGAAAGTACCAAGAATCTCAGATACGGAGTGGCAGGTCATGAAAATTCTCTGGACCCAATCTCCTATTTCAGCCAGTGTGGTCATCGATAGACTTGAAGGTGTCGCCAACTGGAAGCCAAAAACCGTAAAGACTTTAATTAACAGGCTGGTCAATAAAAAAGCAGTGGACTTTGAAAAGGATGGCCGCAGCTATCTATATTATCCTATTGTTTCCGAAGACGAGTGTGTGAAAGCGGAAAGTCAATCGTTCCTGGATCGGATTTATGATGGCGCTTTGAATGTGATGGTTGCCAAATTCATTGAAGACCGGAAATTATCCAAAGCCGAAATCGAAGAGCTTAAACAGATTTTAGACAGTAAGAGTGAGGAAGAGGGGGATTGAAATGAATAAGAAATTGAGGGTGTTACTTTACATATTCATCAGTATTTTTGTTTGCAGCACATCTATTGGATCCATATTTGCACAAGGTGCAGATCAAGGCGGTACACCAAACGGCTCGGAACTGCATGCGTTTTATCCTACAGGCTTAAGCTATTCGCCTGAACTCGAAAAGTATATGGAGCGTCTCGATTCCGTTACTTTTGCATGGGGCAGGCTTTTCTACAATGACCTTGAATCGGTAACAACCACCAAAGGTCGAAATGACAATACGATGTTTTACTATCCGGAGGATTATCTAAAACCGGTCAAGTTCGCAAAGAGTAAAGGCAAATCCATTCAAATCAACATTTTTACAGATGGATATAACGCAGAGCGTATTCTTCCGGATGCAAGCAGCAGAGGGAAGGCTGTACAGGCGGTTATCAATCTTCTGAAACAGGATATCGGAAAAGATCAATCCCTGTATTATGACGGCGTGGTGGTTGACTTTGAAGGATTAAGAAATACGGATGATCAGGGAAATAAGATCCTATATAACAATCAGCCGATCAGCAGCTACTTTAATCTATTCTTAAAGGAATTGAACGGAGAACTGGATAAAATCAATAAGATGCTGTATGTTGCAGTCAATCCCCGCATCTATTACGATGGCTTTGATTATAAGGAAATCGTTAAGATAGCTGACCGTATGATCGTTATGGCCCATGATTATGAACCTTCTACTGCATTAAAAAAGAGTGAAGTAGCTATGTATACCGGCTTTAATACATTGGAGCCAATTGACAGTCCGGCCCCTGCGGGAAAAGTCCGGATGGCTTTGGAAGATGTTAAAAACAGTATTTCCAGTACAGAAATGAATAAGGTCTGGCTGCAGATTGCCTTTGACAGTGCCCAGTGGAGATTTGACCTGCCGGATGGGAGTGCATGGAACCAACTGGAAGATACAAATGTCAGCAAGGATATCAAGCTGACGCCAACCTATGCGATGATTAAAAAAAGAATAGATAATGCGGATGGAAATGGAATTGGTATCGGACGCGGGTTCAATAACGAACTTCAAAGCCCGTTTATTGAGTATTTTAACAAACAGGATAAGACATACAATATTCTCGTTTATGAAGACAGCATCAGCATCGCTTCAAAAATCAATCTTGCCAAAACCTATCAACTGGGTGGAATCTCCTTGTGGGGTATAGGAAATATTCCTGACTATAATGATACAAACGGGAAGAGCTATCACCTGGATGTGTGGGAAAACATTCTGAAGGAAGTTAAGAGTAAAGGCGCTTCAGGAATAAAACAGGGTGATATGGTGCAGTTTAAAGATAAAAAGCTGGAGGAAGCAATAAGAAGCAAGCTTTCCAAGGATTCTGGAAGCATTAATAGGAGCGAACTGGAAAGTATCTACCGGTTCAAGCTACCAGCAGGAGTTTCAGACATTAGCGATTTAAAGTATCTTGTGAATTTGGAATACCTGGATGCCCAAAGCAGCGGCATCACAAATATCAGTCCGCTAAGCTCCCTGGTGAATCTGAAAGCTTTATATCTGCAGAGGAATCAGATTTCCGACATTGCTCCATTGAAGGGGTTAACAAAGCTGCAGGTTCTTTCATTAAACGGGAATGCAGTTTCCAAGGTAGACGCTTTATCCGGACTTAAAGACCTAAGAGAACTGTATCTGAGGGAGAATCAGATCACCGGTATCAGTACGCTGAACAGCCTGACAAAACTGAGCAAGTTATACCTGAGCCTGAATAGAATCCAGGATATCTCGAGCCTAAGCAATTTGAACAGTTTACAGGAGCTGTGTCTGGAAGGAAACAAGATCGGGGACATCAAGCCGCTGAGTCAGCTGAACAACTTGAAGTATCTGAGTCTGGCCAATAATAAAGTCACAGAGGTTAATTCTTTAAAAGCTTTAAACAAGCTGGAGACTTTATATTTGCAGAGAAATTCTATCAGAGAGATCAGTACGATAGAAGGATTCAAAGAATTGAAGGAACTTTCTTTGAACGGGAATCAGATAGAGGATATCAAAGCATTAAGCAAGCTTACCAAGATGAAAAAACTTTATATGACGGATAATAAAATCAAGGATATTTCAAGTCTTCGGGATATGAAGGGACTGGAAACACTTTATTTGGGCGGCAACAATATCAGCGATTACAGCCCGGTAAAGAGTTTTTACAGCACGATCAAAGATTGTGATTTTACGATAAAATAACAAGAAGTGTGCAAAACCGAGGGCTTAGTAAAAGTTGAAGAATAGCATGCGATGAGTACGCAGGAAAGAGAAATCCTGCGTTTTCTCTTTTTTTGAACCTTTTGGAGTACTCCTGCCACTTATATCTATGAAAGGTGCACCTTTTGAAAGGAGTCAGAGGATGATTGATGCAGATTTAATACAGCGTTGCCAGAAAGAAGAGGAGGATGCTTTTGACGAGCTCTACAAAGTGCTGGGGAAAAAGGCGCTTTGGACGGCATATCTTATTTCAGGACGCAGGGATGTTGCCGAGGATATCCTACAGGAAGCTTTTTTTGAATGCTTTAGGGATATTAAAAAGCTTCGGAGGCCAGAAGTGTTTCCGGTTTGGTTCAACCGCATCCTCATCAGAAAATGCTGGCATATGGTAGGAAAAGAAAAGAAAACAGCAGCAGACAGCCTGTCTGATAGTATGAAGGAACAAGTTGATTCCGGGATCGATATCACCGAAGTCGTAGAAGCCAATGAAGCAAGCCGATTCGTAAGAAATGCCATCGGCAGGTTGAAGCCGGAGATGCGTACAGTCATCATTCTTTATTACTATAATGGGCTGTCGATTAAAGAAATTGCAGAGGTAATGAAATGTTTCCAAGGGACGGTAAAATCCCGGTTGCATTATGCAAAAAAAGAATTGGAGAAGGAACTCAAAGGAAGCTTTGGAAGTGGTTCGTTTGAGAGAGTACGATACCTTGGAAAGGAGTGTGCAATCCATGAATAATGAGATGCAGTTTGAGAAGTTGATCAAGAATGCCCTGACAGAAGGGGAAAGCGGTTTTGAACTTGGCAATGGGCCGCTGGTCGGAGCAAAATCCAGATTAAAAGCAAAAAGTGAGGGGTATAGGATGAATTCAAATTATAAATTATTCAAGCATTCAGTTGTTGGGAGAACAATTGCAACAGCATCCTGTGCAATTATTGCTCTCGCGCTCGTTGTGGCATTTGTTCAGCCGGTAAGAGCCATGGCTCAGCAGGCCGTTTCCATGATTTATACCGTAGTAAAAGGGGAGGACGGGAAGTATAAAGCGGTTCAAATTCCGGATGACAGGGCGGAGATGCATACTACGACTACGTTAATGTCAAAAAATCCTGAAAACAAGGATATGACCAAGGAAGTGGGTTTTGCGGATAAAATACCATCCAGTCTGAAAGGTGGGTTTGTCCTGGATGGAAAAGGGGTTATCACCTGGGATGATTCCAGTAAAAAGGGGATCAATGCTATTTTTAAGAAGGATAAATCCTTGATATTCCTTCAGGAAATAGATTACCCAAGCCCTGAGTATATGAACCTGAAGGATAAAGGGGATAACAGACAGGAAATAAAGCTAGGAAACAAAACATTGGTTTATTGTGAACAGCCGATGCCCATCTACGAGAATATCGCCAAAGGGGAAGGCGCTTTTGAAAATGACGTGACCAGGCCGCCCAAAGAGATTAAAACCATGCACGCCATTGTATGGGAACAGGGTGGATTGTATTACATTCTATCCGATTTGGGAGACCTAAATCTAGATACACTTGAGGTGGCTGCTAAATCAATGATAGAATCCAGCAAATAGCATTAATTGCAGGTGTATTATACCCAGCATCTGAAAGGATAACACTTAAATAAGTGTTGTTGAATGAAGCCCGTAAGGTTTTTAAACCTACGGGCTTTTCTTTATTATTGCTGCAAAAAAATACTCTCAAGACGTCAAAAAAATACACAAACTTTCTGTAGACATCCTGTATAATAAATGTAAATTATTTACAATATAGCCTTTGAAGATAGATTACAAAGCAGAATTTAATGCAATCTTCGTTATGCCTTACGTACAGAACTTTTTTACATTGGATTGCGTTGGACGGTTTAGGAAGGTGAACGGTATTGTTTAAGGTGCTTCTGATAGATGATGAACCCTCTGTCCTTGAAGGATTGAAAATCATGGTGGATTGGGGACGTTATGGCTTCTCCATTTGTGGTGAGGCAACCAATGGAGAAGATGCGTTAGAGATTATAAAAGCATGCAATCCCCATTTAGTCATCACAGACATCAGAATGCCGGCCATGGATGGCCTGCAGTTGATAAAAACTGTTTCCCAGTCCGCCATGATCTGTTCAAAGTTCATCATCCTGAGCGGATATGATGAGTTTTCCTATATACAAGCCGCCATGCGGTATAGTGTAAGCGATTATATTCTTAAGCCCCTGGATGATGAAGAACTGAATACTGTTATCAACAGAGTTGCAAAACAACTTCGTGAGGCATATTTGTCAGAAGAAGCAACCAATCAGCAGCTGGCTTTTATTATCAACAATGATGTATATCGAATAATTCATGGAGAAAAAAAACAATCCCTGTATAAGAGAATCAAATTCATACTGGATATCGGAGATGAAGAAGCAATTCAATGTGTGCTTATAGAATTGGATCATCCGGCTCGAGACTCCAGAGATGCAGAGAGAGTCGAGGTCTTGGAGCGGAAAAAGAGGATTTCATCTGCAATTAAAGATGTTTTGGGGCTAAGGAATGTCTTGCATTTGTTTGAAGACAATGAAGGAAGGTTTTTCATCCTTGCGAATAAAGGAATGAAAGGAGCTTTTTCACTGGAAACCTGCATTCAGCAAATTCGAGAAAAGATCATGAATGAATTTCGAAGCAGCATATCTGTAGCCATCAGTGATGAGGTGAAGGGAATAGAATCTTTACAAAAAGTATATGAACAAGCTTCCTTGGCACTAAAGTACAAATTTTTTAAAGGAGAAGACAGTACTATCAACTATAAAGAAGTTCGGGGTACACCTCTATGTTATGACCTTTGTGACATAGATGCCAGTGGAATGCGGGAAGATATCAGAAATGGAAATATGGAAGGACTCCACAGAAAAATTGATCAGGTATTCAGCAGCTTTTCAAAGAGTTTCACTGCTCCGGAAACAGTAAAAATGTTTGTAAACAACCTGCAGTTTGAAGGGATTCAGCTTGTACGAAGCAGAAATGGAAGTATGGAGGGCCTATCTGAGGAACTTCTGGAATTCAATCAGGACATGGAAAGTACAACCCTGGCAAAATTAAAAAAAGGATGTTTGCAATTTTGCAAGCGACTCATAGAAAAATTTGAACAATCTCCTCAAGAAACAACGAAAGATGTTATTTCAGAGATAAAACAGTATATTCTCCTTCATTACTCAGAGGATTTGAAGCTTCAAGAACTGGCAAAACAGTTTTATTTGAACCCGGTCTATCTTGGACAGCTGTTTAAGAAAAATACAGGGATGTCGTTCAATGAGTATCTGCATTTTGTCCGAATCGGTGAAGCAAAGAAGCTGCTTCAAAGAACCCCTATGAAAATGAATGAAATAGCACAGACGGTCGGTTATCATGATGCCGAGTACTTCACAGCCAAGTTTAAAGCCATCACCAAATGCCTGCCTTCAGACTATAAAAGGAATTGGGCTGGCCAAAAGGCAACCCCGGTGATAAAGGATAAATCTATATAAAGCTTGGGGGAAAAAGGAATGAAAGTACGAGGAGCATTTATAAATAGAATTAATGATATCGCATTGAATTACAAATTTCTTTTGATTTACCTTTTATGTGTTTTGGTCCCGATTATTACAATCAATCTGATATTCCTTGATAATCTGTCCAATACGGCCAGGGAAAGGGAGGAAGAAAACCTCAGGATCTCCATGGACCGGGCTAGATCGGACATCATTGCATTGATCGACGGATGCGTATACGCGAGCTATTCCATCTCTACTGATCGGATAGTGTATGAAGCGCTGGACAGAAGATATGCGGACGAAAGTGAGTTTTATGAAGTCTACGACCGGATACTCCGGGAAAAGTTTGCAAAATTTATCCCTATATACAGTCAGATCGGAAATCTCCGAATATACGCCAATAACCCAACCATACTGAATGGAGGGTGTTACTTCAATATTGATGATTCTGTTCGGAGCAGTCAATGGTATAAAGACGCTATGATGAATCAAAACAAGATTATACTGAATACTTACCAGGAAGCATGGGAGAATTCTGTCAACACATATGTTCAGCATATCAGCGTTCTGAAGAAACTGAATGACTATCCAACGGAAAATTCAACGGATATGATTGTAAAAATTGATATTAACCTGACACCGCTGTATTGGATATTCAACAGGGAATCTTCTTACCTGGAGCTGTTTCTTCTGGATTCGGAAGGCCGGATTGCCTGTGCTACAAATCGAAGTTTGGAAAACGGTCTTTTTAAAGACATTGAGCTAAAACGGCGAAGTGATAAGCAGGAAAAAGAGATGTTATTTGATCGTGCCCTCGGAAATGCGGAATATATCAAAGGATGGAGATTGGTGGGGATCGCTGATAAAACATCCATTGTCAGGGCAATGAACAGGGCAAGAAGCTACGTAGTATTTCTAGCCATCATCAGTACCGTGATTTCATCGTTTCTGGTGATTATCATGCTGAGGTCCTATAATTACAGGATTAAAAAGCTGTTGAAGCATATGGAAAAGGCGAAGAACCAGCAGTTTGATCTCATCAGCATGACGGAAGGAAAGGACGAAATCGGGGGATTGATCCGCAGTTTCAACCGGATGGCCTCGAAAATCAATACCTTAATCAATAATGTGTACAAGTTGGAAATTCAGAAAAAAGATCTTGAGCTTGAAAGAGTCCGCGCGGAACTGAATTTCCTGCAAAGCCAGATGAACCCGCATTTCTTGTTTAATACTCTGAATGCTCTACTTGTGACTTCGGTGAAGAATGGTTATACGGAAATTACCGAAGTGATCAAATACCTGTCCAAAACGCTCAGAAGGCTTCTAAGCTGGAAGGATGATCTGGTAACCGTAGAGGAGGAATTGACCTTTACAGAAATGTATCTGAAGATTGAGAAGTTCCGGTTTGGTGAGAAATTTGACTATGTGATCAACATGGACAGAGAGGTTTCACAGCAGATCATCCCCAAAATGACCATCCAGCCTTTGGTGGAAAATGCCTGTAAACACGGAATTCAAACCATCAAAGGGATTGGGCGGATTCAGGTTCAAGTCTGCCTTGAAGCTAAGCACGTTGTTGTAAGGGTCGAAGATAATGGAATCGGAATTACTGAGGAAAGGGTCAATGGGATTCTAGCTGATATTTCGAAACCCGAAAAAACCGCTGAAAGCATTGGTTTAAGGAATATTTACAGGCGACTTAAGTTGTATTACGGAGATAAGATATCTTTTGATATAAAAAGTGCAGAAAACCAAGGGACTAGCATTTGGATTCGCATACCGTTAGCAAGTGATCAATCTGAAAATGAGGAGCTGCTGGTTTAGATGTATAAGGTATTGCTGGTAGATGATGAGGTGCTTTCCATTGAGGGGTTAAAGCTTGCGGTAGAATGGGAAAAGCTTGGTTATGAAATCTGTGGTATTTGTCAGGATGGAGAAGAAGCGATCCGGCAAATCGAAAAGCTTCAGCCCCATCTGGTGATCACGGATATCATGATGCCTGTTATCAACGGTTTGGACCTGATAGAACATGTGTGGAAGCATACAGAGCACAAAGTCGAATTTGTGATTATGAGCGGCTACAGTGAATTTGAATATGCGAAAAGGGCTTTGCAGTATGGCGTCAATTACTATCTTCTAAAGCCTGTTTTTGGGGATGAACTGTCAGAAATCCTACACAAAATATCCCGGAAATTTGAGGAGGAAGAGAAACTGCAAAGGTCAAGATATGGGAAAGCAAAGGAAGATTGTTGCGCTATAATACATGAACTGTTACTGGGAACATATAGTCCGGATGAGTCAGATCAGATGGAAGCATTTGCGGATGACCTCAGAACGGTATCGGTATGGCGATATGTCCGCCTTGAAAACTGTTGCTCTTTCATCAGCCACCACCTAAAACATGAAGCAATCCATATTCAGGAGCAGCAGGGTGAGGATGAAAGCTTAAAAAATATCATGGATCAGGTGCTGCGAGACTACTTCCGGGCTTATATGATTGAATGCAGCTTTTACTCCTGTGGAATCGTGATGGATATCCGAGAGTCTTCCCAGGACTGTAAGGAAATTGAGTGCTTGCTCTTGAAGCTAAGGACCGAAATTGCAAAAGCGATGGGGATTGAATTTTATATAGGAGTCGGTGAGGCAGTTGGAAATATTGCCTCAATTCGGCATTCTTACCGGACCGCACAGCAAGCTTTGTATTATAAATTCTTTAATCAACGCAATAGTGTGATTTTTTACGATTATATCAAGGAAAAGTCTCTTAGCAGAATGCTTGAAAAACTCGATGAAGTCAACCATGTAATAGAGGCGCTGGAGGAGATGAATGTTTCAAGGTTAATCGATTCTCTGAACTCCATGTTTTCATATTTTAAATCCGTATGGCTTGCTCCGGAGGTTGTCCGAATGCTTGTTGTGCAGATTGTTTACCATAGCTTTGCCATCATCAGAAAAACAAATGGCAGTCCTTTGGAAGTGCTCAAAAAGCACCCGGTTTCTCAGTGGGAGAGAAAAATAACGATTGAAGAATTCAAGGACTTACTTACGGATTATTGCATGGACTGCTGCGAATATATACAGCGCTTGAACCAAAGAAACCTGAACGATACTGTCTATAAAATTCAGGAATATGTAAAGGAAAACTTTAAAAGAAACCTCACCATTGTGGAAATATCCAAAAAACTCTATATGCACCCTGTATATCTCGGACAGCTGTTCAGCCGGAAATTTGGAGTCCGGCTGAATGAGTATATTCATCAATTGCGGATAGAAGAGGCTAAAAAGCTTTTAGCCACCACCACGCTGAAATCTCATGAGGTCGCTGCAGCATTGGGCTATAACACATATCTGGGTTTTCTCCAGCATTTTGAGAAATACACTGGGATGAAGCCGGTGGATTATAAGCAAAGACTTAAATCCTAAGACTTGGGTTTTTAACAACAACTTAAATTTTTGGGGGGTATACCTTTAGTTTGAGAAATTGAAAAACCCTGTATGGAATTTACAATATAGATAGTTCCACTTGGATAGTTCCAAATAATAATGGGGGGATTACAGAATGACAAAGAGAGTAAGAAGGCTGTTCTTAACAGGCATGGCACTTATGCTGGCAGTTTGCATGGTCTTAACGGGATGTGGCGGAAGCAACAACACCCAGGAGAAAAAGGAGACAGCAAGCACTGAAACCAAAACCACGGATACCTCAACGGATAACAGCTCGAAACCCATTGAGATTGCTGCATTTATAGGAAGGCCCGGCCAGGCACCGACAGCGGACAACCGAATCTATAAAAAGATTAAGGACAAACTGGGTGCTACCTTTAAATTCGATTTTCTTGTTGGAGATCTGGAACAAAAGATTGGTGTAATGGTTGCCGGAGGAGATTATCCGGATTTGGTTTCCGGACATCAGAAGTTTGTTTCGGCAAAAACCTACATACCTTTGGAAGACCTTATTGAGAAACATGCTCCCAACCTCAAGAAGCATTATGAAAAAGATTGGAACAAGATAAAGGATCCGGATGATGGTCACATTTACTTACTGCCCAATTACGGAATTGTTAAAACCAAACAGCAGCTTACTGAATTCATGGGACCTGCATTCTATATCCAGAAAGCTGTCCTCAAGGAATTTGGATATCCAAAAGTAAAAACCCTGGATGAATATTTTGATTTGATCAAGAAGTACAAGGAGAAATACCCAACCATTGACGGACAGCCAACCATCGGGTTTGAAATTCTCAGCCATGAGTGGAGAGATTTCTGCCTGAAGAATGCTCCGCAGCATTTGATCGGACACCCGAACGACGGTAATGTCGTCGTAGATCCAAAGACAGGCAAAGCTGAGATTTTTGCCGACAAGGACTATGCTAAAAGATATTATCAAAAACTCAATGAAATGAATGCACAGGGGCTGATCGACAGAGAAACCTTTGTATTAACGTATGACCAATACATTCAGAAGCTTTCGACCGGAAGGGTATTGGGGATGTTTGACCAGAGATGGAATTTCGGTCTTGCACAGGAGTCCTTACATACTCAGAAAAAGTTTGAAAGAATGTATGTAGCATGCCCGGTTGTATTTGATTCAAGCATCCAGGAATGGTATATGGACCGGCCGCTTCCGAACCTGATGAACGGTTGGGGAATCAGCACCAAATGTAAAGATCCTGTCAGAGTACTTAAGGTTCTGGATGCATTGGTGACTGAAGAGTGGCAGATCCTTTTACAGTGGGGAGAAAAGGATATCGATTATACCGTGGATGATAAAGGCCGATTCCACAAATCAAAAGAACAAAAGGCTCAGTATCTAGATAATGCCTGGAGATTGGCAAACATGGCCTTCGACTTGTGGGATATCTCTCCCAAGATCGAAGTTACCGACGTTCTAAGTGACGGAAATGCAGCAAATCCAGGAAACCAGCCGGAGGATTTCTACAACAATTTGGAACCGTACGACAAAGAGTTTTTGGGAGCATACGGATATAAGACTTGGGCGGATTTCTTCGCACCGGCACCGGAAAATCCGGTATTCTATCCGGCATGGCAAATCCTTCTCCCGGACGGTTCACCAGCGAAGGTTCAGGACAAAAAACTGGATGACTTGGCTTTGAAGTATCTGCCGAAGGTAATCCTGGCAAAGCCTGCAGACTTTGAAAAGGCTTGGAACGAATATGTCGGAGAGATCAGGAAATCAGATGTCAAATCCTATGAAGACAGGATCAATGAGCAAATCCAGTGGAGGATTAAGAACTGGTCGGTCAAATAACATCTAAAGGTTTGAGAAGAGCTATTGCCTCATGAAATCTTCAATTGCATCGAAAAGCTGCTGTACGGGGGAAACGTCTCCATAGAATTCTATTGGGGACATTCCTCAACGCAAAAGGAATACAAAATATTCAGAGAGGAGTGTCCCCTGACCTTGGTTGCACTTTTTTCAGAGGTATTCCTTTTGGGTCAAGTGAAGATTTCCCTCACCAATAACTCTTCTCAGATAAGATATTTATCATACATAATTTGTAAGGGATTTTACGGAAGGTATGCTCAAGAGAGCGTACCTTCCGTTTATACAAAGATTTGTAGCTTAATGGGGGAGATCCTATGCCAAACATCAAGTTAAGAACTGAAAATATCCTTGAAGTATCCAATCCAAAAATGAGAATAAGCTGGAAGACGATCGTGCATCAGAAGCAGCTGATATTCATGTCGTTTCCGTTTTTATTATATATCCTTTTGTTTTCATACGCTCCGCTTTGGGGCTGGCTTACCGCTTTTCAGAGCTATACGCCTGCCAAAGGGATTTTTGAGCAGCAGTGGGTTGGATTCAAGCAGTTTGAATTTTTATTTACAGATGAGCGGTTTATCAGAATGCTCAGGAATACCATCGCAATGAGCGTAATCAATCTTGTGCTAAGCTTTGTAACAGCCATCATCCTGGCCTTGCTGCTGAATGAATTAAAAAACATGTTGTTTAAAAGAACCATACAGACCATATCCTACCTGCCCCACTTCCTCTCCTGGGTTATCGTAGCGAGTATTGTTCAGACCTGCCTTTCAACAGAAGGAGGAATTGTAAATGAGGTCCTGATGAAGCTGCATATCATTGATGCACCCATTCTGTGGCTGAGCAAAGGGGAGTATTTCTGGGGTGTCATTGGAGCAGCCAATGTTTGGAAGGAAGTAGGCTGGAATACGATCATCTATTTAGCAGCAATTGCCGCAATTGATCCTGCCTTGTACGAAGCTGCCGAAATAGACGGTGCCAATCGGTTTCATAAAATGAGGTATATCACACTTCAGGGAATCAGGCCTACCATTATGGTCCTTTTGATCATGAGCATCGGAAATATCCTGAATTCCGGCTTTGAAGCACAGTACCTGCTGAGAAACGGCATGGTTTTGGATTGGTCGGATACGATCGATATATTCGTTCTACGATATGGAATTGGAAACGGAAATTATTCGCTGGGTACGGCAGCCGGCATCTTTAAAAGTATCGCAAACATTATCCTGTTGCTAATGGCGAACTATACGGCAAAAAAAATCGGGGAAGAAAGATTGATATAGGGGGCGGAAGCATGATAAAGAGTATAAAAAGGATCAATATTGGGGACATGGCTTTTAATCTATTCAATACTGTTTTTATGCTGCTGCTTGCGGTTGTAACGCTTTACCCTTTCATAAACACCATTGCAGTATCCTTCAATGACGGGATGGACACCATACGCGGAGGGATATACCTTTGGCCGAGAGTCTTTTCACTTCAGAACTATAAAGCGGTATTTATCACAGGGACTGTCTTCAACGCGTTTTTCATATCCGTAGCAAGAACTGTGCTTGCAACGGTATTGAACATTTTCTTTACTACCATGTTGGCATACACTTTAAGCAGGAGGGAATATGTTTTCCGGAAGTTTATTACAGTCGTATTTGTGATGACCATGTACTTCAACGCCGGGATCATCCCCAACTACCTGCTGATCAGGGATTTACACCTTATGAACAACTTCCTTGTCTATGTTGTCCCTTCACTGGTAGCTGCGTTCAATCTTATTGTAATCAGGACCTATATCCGAACTCTTCCCGACAGCCTGGCTGAGTCGGCAAAGATTGATGGTGCCGGTGATTTCAGAATTTTCATGCAGATCATATTTCCGCTTTGCATGCCGGTCTTGGCCACTGTTGCTCTGTTTGTCGCTGTCGGTTCCTGGAATTCCTGGTTTGATACATTTTTATACTGCTCAGGACGGCAAGAATTAAGCACGCTTCAGTATGAGCTGATGAAGCTCCTGGCTTCGGCAACGCAGACAAACAATAATCCTGCAATGGCCAATGCTGTGGGGGTTGATGCGCAAACTGCAAGGAACCTGGTGACCCCGATCTCTATTCGCGCAGCAATCACCATTGTTGCTTCCACACCCATCCTGTTGGTATACCCGTTCCTACAGAAGCATTTTGTCGTTGGGTTGAGTGTGGGAAGTGTGAAAGAATAGCCGGAGAGAAGCATTAACAAGCATCTCAAAAAGAGAACGGCTTCTTCGAAAGCGAATCGAAGGAGTCGTTTGTTTTCTTTACTACCAGTAGTATTTACATTATAATGGAAATAAGTTTACTTAATGAATAGGAAATGAATATTATGTATGAGGTGCTGGAGCAAAAACTAAGTGCTTGCTATAAAAGCGTTGAGAAGAGGTTTGCGGATCTTAAAATCAGTATTAAATTTACACTCTTCTATTTTTTGCTGCTGATTGCTTCTATTACGTTAAGTAACTTTCTTTATCAGAAAATATACTCCAATATTGCGCTGAATAAGGTCAGTGATGTTTCCGTTCAGACGCTGTATTCCATCAAGGCCAATCTCAATTTGATGATCAATAATATCAACAGCTATTCCAAGATGATTTTATCCGATAATGATATCCAATACCTGCTGAGGAACGGGGATATCTATTATGACTTGAATGCCCAGGAAAGGGTCAGCGCTTATTTGAACAAGCTGATCCAGGAAACTCCCGCAATCTCTTCAATTTATGTATTTGATATGAACGGAAAGGAGTATTCCGTCAGCAATCAAAATGATTATAGATTTGTTCCCATCAAAGTCATGGAAACAGGATGGTATGGTCCGGTTGCCAGCGGAAGGGGCGCTTATATCCTTCGCTTGAATGGAGGAGGAGCCTTTGAAAGGACGCTGGATGACAATTTCATTTCTATGATCAGAATGATCAGGGACATCAATACCACAGCACCTATCGGGATCCTGGTCATTAATATTCCGGAAGCGGCGTTTAAAGAATCCTATGCCAATATCGTCAACAACTATGCCACAAGTATTACCATTCTGGATGAAAACAATGACAGCATCATTAAGTTAAGTGATTTCAGCAAGGAAGAGATCAGCAGCCTGGTCAAGGGCTTCGGAAATAACGAGCACGGCTTCCGGAAGGAGAAGCTAAACGGCAGGGAGGTACTGGTTTCCTATCTTGTAGAGAAAAAATACAACTGGAAAATTATCAGCATCATACCGATCAAGGAGTTGTCCAATGAGACAACCGCATCCAGCCTGGTGGGTTTTGCAATTATCGTAATTAACAGCTTTATCCTGTTTTTAGGCTCCATATTTATCTCCAGAATGATCACCATTCCCATTAAGAAGCTGCTCAAGTCCATGAAAGGCGTGGAAAAGGGTGAGTTTAATACGGTGGATATCCAGGCGGGGGATGATGAAATCGGGAAGCTGAGAGACGGATACAATATTATGATTGGACAGATCCGGGAACTGATCAGGCGTGTTATTGAAGAACAGCGCGTAAAGCGAAAAGCGGAGCTGAATGTGCTTCAGGCGCAAATAAAGCCTCATTTTCTTTACAACACCTTGGATTCCATCAACTCTCTGGCGTTATCGGGAAAGACAGAGGAAGTTTGCGACGTTGTAGATGCACTGGGAAGTTATTACCGGCTCAGTTTAAGCAAGGGGAAAGAAGTAATCACCATCGCCGAGGAGATTGAAATGGTGAAAAGCTACTTGAAAATACAGCAGGTACGTTATGAAAATATGTTCACTGTTGAATTTGATACAGATGAAAGATGCAACCAATTTAAAATTCTCAAGCTTGTTTTGCAGCCTCTTGTAGAAAACGCACTGTACCATGGAATTAGAGCCAAAGGCGGAAATGGAATTATCCGAATATCAACAAAGTATTCTGAGGATCACATTTACATCTCGGTTGAGGATGATGGTGCAGGAATGAGTGAAGAAGATATCCGAAAAATCATGGAGAGCGATCTCGGTGTCGATGCAGCTAGCTTCGGATTGAGGGGTACGATCGAACGATTAAGAATATTCTACGGGGTGGAAGATTGTTTCCAGATGAATAGCAAGCCGGGAGAAGGAACAAAAATTATCATTTCGATTCCGGTAAAGGTGATAAAGGAGGCAAATCATGACTGATCAACTCAAAGTACTCATTGTAGATGACGAACACCTTATCAGAAATCTGTTGAAAATGCGGATCGACTGGGAAGAGATCGGAATGGAGATCGCCGGAGAGGCTGCCAGTGCCAAGGAAGCCCTGGAACTGGTAGATAGCATCATCCCGGATATTATATTTACGGATATCTGCATGCCTTTCATGGATGGAATCGAATTCAGCAAAATCGTGATAGAGAAATATCCTCACATAAAAATTGTCATTGTTACCGGCCATGACGAATTTGAATATGCCAAAAGGAGCATAAAGCTGGGGATTTCTGATTTCCTGTTGAAGCCAATCAACAAGGTGGAAATTAAAAAGGTAGCTCTGGACCTGAAAGAGAAAATTGAATCCCAAAGAACTCATAAACATGAGTATGATAAGCTGAAGCTTCAGTTGGAGGAAAGTCTGCCTTATATCAGGGAGAAGGTTCTGAATGAATTACTGCAAAGTGAACTGAATCAAGATGAGATATCAAAAAGGCTGAATTATTTTAAGATCGGTTTGAATCCTGGAACTGATGTTTTTCAAATCGCTGTTGTTGAAGTAAGCAGTTCCTTTAAAGACGTTGTTGAAGGAGAAGAGCAAAAGATTCTGCTGGACATCCAATGTGCGGATATTATCCGGCAAACCTTCCGGGAAGATGAGTATGTTACCGTGTTTTACGATTACGCCGGAAAGATCGTAATACTGAGTAACAATGAGGAACTTGATCTTACGGATTGCTGTGAAATGGTGAAAATATGCATCATCAATAAATGCAAGTGCTTTATATCCATAGGGATCGGAAATAAGGTCAATGGCCTCAGCAATATCAAACTTTCTTACAGTGAGGCCTGCGATGCTTTAAACTATAAAGTTGTCGTCGGGAAAAACCAGGTGGTAAACTATAACGACATTAATTTCAACACGGACAGTCAATGGCGGGTGAATCCCAATAAAATTGAAAAGCTGAACTTTTATATCAAGACAGGAATCAAGGACAAGGCTTCCGAATTTATCGACGAAACGCTTCCGGAATTCTTTTACTGCCGGAATAATGCCGTCGATAAGATTCGGCTTGAAGCTTTTGATATCCTGCTGGCCTGCCAGCACGCAGTTTTAGAATTGAATATCAGTACCGCGGAACTATGGGGCGATAACACACAGCCGTATAGTGAAATCTCCAAAATAGATAATCTGCCTGAATTAAAAGATTACTTGAGAAGCCTGGTTTCCAATATCATAGATAAAATTCACAGTTCCAACGAAAAAAAGGCGAACAAGTTGATCAATCAAATCCTTGAACATATTCAAAAGAATATCCATGAATCCGAACTGTCATTATCCGGTGTGGCCAAGGAGTTCTTCATCAGCCCGAGTCACCTGAGCCGGCTCTTTAAGCAGGAAACCCAGCAAACCTTTGTGGAGTATATCACCAAGATGAGAATGGAAAAGGCTGTAAGACTGCTGAAGGAAACGGATATGAAGGTGTACCAGGTGGGAGAAATGGTTGGAATTGCTGACCCTCACTACTTCAGCATTCTTTTTAAAAAGTTTACCGGAGTCAGTGTGAATGATTTTAGGAAGATATAAAACTTTGAAGCCAGATGCTTTTCATGGTATCCTGTCAGAATAGACGCCCTATGTGTGGTACATAGGGCGATTCAGTACATAAATACAGTTTAAGCGACACATAAATCAAACATCCGTATTTTAGGGAAGCGCTTTTCTTTTTTCTTCAAGTAATCAGATCAATATAATTCATGATAAATTTTTGAATGATGATGCAATAAAAATGAATCGAGAAAAAACCAGACTGTTGATAAAATTAGAATAAGCTGAAAAAACGGAGGAGGTCAGAACAATGAAGAAGTCCATTTTCAATGTCCTGAGAATGGGAATTGTTGTGGCTTTGGTATTCAGCCTTGCTGCCTGCGGCAGCACCACAAAGCCTTCAAAGACAAAAACGGATACCCAATCAATTACGTTGACCATGTGGCATCATTGGGTGAATGAGGCGGATTCCACAACAAATTCAGTGAAAAATGCAATCAAGGATTGGAACGACAGAAATCCGAAAGTTAAGGTCTTGGCAGATGGTGTCAGCGGTGAACCGTATAAAACCAAGATCAAGACGGCTTTAGCCGCAGGGGAAGCTCCGGATTTATTCTACATGTGGGGCGGCAGTTTTGTAAGTCCGTATATCAGTGAGGGGAACATTCTCCCGCTGGATTCCTATTTGAATGATGGTACAAGAGACAGACTGATTCCAGGTATCCTCGAGGCGTGTACTTTTGACGGCCGGGTTTACAGTCTTCCGATGCTTACATTCATAGCGAATTTATACTGTAATAAAGAATTGTTTGAAAAGGCTGGAGCAAAGATCCCCGAGACCTATGACGAACTTTTGGACGCAGTAAAAAAACTTAGAGCTAAGGGAATTACGCCAATTTCCGTTGGCGAAAAGGATCGATGGCCGGGGATGTATTGGTATGACATTCTGGCGATGAGACAAGCAGGTAACCAGGCTTGCATGGACGCTATGAAGAAGCCAAGCCAATTTGACCAGCCGCAGTTCAGGGAGGCTGCAGAAAAGCTTACCGAACTTGTCAAGGAAAAGGCATTCAATGATAACGCTTTTGGCTTGGGGTTCAATGAGATGGTCAACGAGTTTACCGAAGGAAAAGCAGCAATGATTTATCAAGGAAATTGGGTAGGGATTACCATCGATAAATCAAAAACCACAACAAAGGATCAGATTGTTGTGGTTCCATTTCCGGTCATAGAAGGAGGCAAAGGGATTGCAACAGAATTTTACGGGGGGAATGTGGACGGGTTCTGTGTGAATGTAAATACACAACATGTGGAAGAAGCGGTAGCAGCATTAAAATTCATTTGTGAAAAAGCCGGGAAGGAAGGGTATTTACGAGGAGCCGGGCTTCCCTGTTGGAAAACGGATGGAGCAGACAGCATAAAAATAACTCCGCTGACAAAAGAAGCTGGAAAACTGATGAATACAGGTACTTCCTTTGTAGGGTGGTGGGATACCATTTTACCGGCTGCCGAGGCTGAAACACATAAAAGCCTTGTAGCTGAACTGTTTGCCGGAAAAAAGACCCCGGATGAATTTGTAAAGGATATGGCAAAACTGAAGGGTACTTCCAACTAGATTAAAATTGAAACCAATTGGAAGCAATAAAGAATGTATTGCAGTGGGGGAGGGTTATAGCTTCACCCGTGCATATAGTGGGGCTATAACATGCGTATATTCTTTATTGCTTTCAAGAAAAAATGAAATAAACCGTATAAAAATCTTATGGTGTATACAAGCATCAAGGACTAAAATGATGAAATCTCTTCATCTAACAATAGATTTATGTCTATTGATTTGATTTTATATTGAAAGGGAAGGAATAAGGATGTCAAACATGAACACCGTATTGGAAAAGAAACCAATAAAATTCAAGTCAGGATTTCTAAAAGAACTATCTACCAACAAGGCATTATTTTTAATGATTTTGCCGCCTTTTATCCTGGTGTTTATCAATTATTATCTGCCAATGTTTGGTGCGATCATCGCATTTAAAAACTTCAATTATGAGGATGGTTTTTTAAAGAGCCCATGGTCCGGTCTTCAGAACTTTGAATTTCTCTTTAAAACGAAAGATGCATGGGAGATCACCCGAAACACGATTGGATACAATCTGGCTTTTATTGTGCTTAACCTTGTAATCGCTGTAACTGTAGCTTTGATCCTAAATGAATTAAGAAGCAAATTCCTGGCCAAGTTCTTTCAATCCGTCATCTTCCTTCCATATTTTCTTTCGTGGGTTGTCGTAGCCTACCTGGTATATTCCGTCCTCAGTCCTAATGGATTGTACAATATGTCCATTGCGCCAATGTTAAACCTAATGCCGATTGACTGGTATACAGCACCGGAATACTGGCCTTTCATTCTCCCTGTCGTAAATATATGGAAGAATATCGGATATGGAATTGTACTTTACCTTGCCGGAATCACAGGAATCGATCCGGAATATTATGAAGCGGCGGTACTGGATGGTGCAAATAAAATTCAACAAATAAAAGCGATTACCATTCCGTTTTTAGTTCCACTAATGATTGTAACGACCCTCATGGCATTAGGTAATATTTTCAGGTCTGATTTCGGCCTGTTCTACCAGGTACCGATGCAGCAGGGACTTTTACAGCCGACTACTGGGGTTCTTGACACCTACATCTATAACGCACTGATTTCCAGCGGAGACCTTGGAATGTCCTCAGCAGCCGGTTTTTATCAGTCTGTTGTCGGTTTCATACTTGTATTGCTGGCAAACTGGGGCGTTGGGAAAATTAGTGAAGAGCATAAAATATTTTAAAAAGCATCGTTCGAAGATGGGAGGATTTTATGACCACCAAAGCATTAGAATCAACTTTTGAATCAAATTCAATATCCAAGACATCCAATTTAATATTCAATATACTGTTTTCTATTTATTGTATTGCATGTATCGCACCGCTGGTTTTGATATTTATGGTCTCCATTACAAGCGAGATTTCATTGATTGAAAATGGGTATTCCTTCTTTCCAAGTGAAATTAATTTTAGCACTTATAAATATCTGTTCTATGATCCTGAAAAAATTCTGACGGCCTACGGTGTTACGATTGCGGTATGCGTAATTGGTACTATCCTCAGTGTATTGCTGACGATGATGTATGCGTACCCTATTTCCAGAAAAAGCTTTAAGTACCGTAACTTCTTCGCCTTTTTCATGTTCTTTACCATGCTGTTTCAGGGAGGCCTTGTGCCTTGGTATATCTTATATACCAAATATCTTCAAATGAAGGACAATCCGGCCATGCTGGTTATTCCTGCATTGATAACCGCATTTAACGTACTGATCGTGAGGACTTTCTTCAGTTTAAATTTACCCGATTCCATTCTGGAATCCGCAAAGATAGACGGCGCAAGCGAATTTGCCACATTTATCAAGATCGTAATCCCTCTGTCCAAACCGGTTATTGCCACCATTGGCTTGTTCTCTGTCCTGGCATATTGGAATGATTGGTATCTTTGCCTTTTGTTCATCAACAGTACAAAATATTACAACATTCAGTTTTCAATGTACCAGGCGCTGCGATCTATTGAATACCTGACATCTTCGCAGGCTGCTTCCATGGGAAATGCGTCGGCTGAGCTGATGAAGATCCCTGGAGAAACACTCCGAATGGCCATGGCTATTCTTGGGGTTGGGCCGATCGTGTTTGCCTACCCCTTCTTCCAGAAATATTTTATCAAAGGTCTTACCATCGGGGCTGTTAAAGGTTGATATCGGTATCGATGCGGTGACTCACCCAAGGACTGAAGTCTAAAAAGTGAAAATGGCCTGCATTTTGAAAGAAGAACTGCAGGTTTAGTTAAAGTCACCCATTTTACCGGTCAATATAAAACAACAAATATTAAAAGGAGGATCTACTATGTCCAAAATGAAAAGAACTGGAAGTCTGGTTCTGGCAGTGATGCTGGTATTCACACTTGTGCTGGCAGGTTGCGGAGGATCAAAACAACAAGCTGCTTCTGAAGAAAAGAAAGCAGAAACTGCAGCACCTGCAGCTGAAAAGAAAGCCGATACTGCAGATGCAGGTAAGGCTGTAGAGTTGAACGCTTATTTCCTTGCACCTCAGGTAAAAGATTTACCTTTGGTACAGGAGGAAATCAACAAAGAGTTGAAGGCAAAAATCAACGCAACTGTAAAATTGAACTATTTCTTCTGGGACAGCTACCAAGACAAACAAAGACTTGTTATCGCTTCCGGAGAACCGATTGATGTTATGTTTGCACCAAGCTGGTGGGGATTTTCCAACTATGTAGCGCAAAAAGCATTCCAGCCATTGGATGACCTTTTGGCTAAACACGGTAAGGACATCGTTGCCAATATCCATCCCGCATATTTGAAAGCGCCGAAGTTTGACGGCGTTCTTTACGGAATTCCAACCGCAAAAGACATGACCGGTGTAGGCGGCGTTCTGGTGAACAAGGCTTTGGCAGAAAAGTATAACTTTGATTTTTCTACAGTAAAAACACCTAAAGATTTTGAACCGATGTTCAAGGTGATCAAAGAGAAGGAACCAGGCGTGGTACCTTTCTTATCCACAAAAGGCGACCAGATGGTTTATTTCATGCAGAATTTCTATGAAATCCTCTGCTCCGTTGAGGTTCCTGTTTCTATGAGGAAATCTGCTGATAAAGTGGAAGTTGTAAACGTATATGAACAACCTGAATTCATAGAAGCGGTAAAAATGTCCAGGGAATGGTACAATAAGGGTTATATTAATAAGGATTCAGCTACGATCCAGGACGGTATGCCAATCAAGAAAGCTCAGAAGGCATTTATGTGGGCTGAACAGTTGAAGCCTGGTAAAGCGGAAGAAATGGAAGCTCAGTTGGGATACAAAGTACTTCAGTTTAATGCCTATGCAGATGTTAAACCTTTTGCAAACACCAACGACCTCACAAACTCAATGCTGGCAATTCCAAGAACAGCAAAGAATCCTGACAAGGCAATGGCGTTTATCAATGAGCTTTTCGTAAACAAGAAGCTGAAGAACCTCATGTCATGGGGTATTGAAGGTAAGCACTATAAGAAGATCGGTGAAAATCAGATTGACTTTGCAGATGGCGTAAACGCTCAGAATTCCGGTTATACAGGAATGGCTCAGTGGTCCATGGGTGGTAACCAGTTCCTTGATTATCTCTGGGCAAATGAAAGTCCTGATAAATGGAAGAAGATGAAAGAATTCAATGATTCTGCCGTCATCTCCAAAACTGTAGGTTGGATCTTCAACCAGGATCCGGTTAAGACAGAGGTAGCAGCATTGAATACGGTAGGTAAAAACCTTGGCGAACCTTTGGCAAGAGGCGTTGTTGACTATGATACTCATTATCCCAAGGTGAAGGCAGCGCTTGAAAAAGCAGGTATTAAAAAGGTTATTGATGAAGCACAGAAGCAAGCAAATGACTTCATAGCAAAAAATAAGTAAAAATATCATCAACGGAGGGTGCAATAAGGAATTCCTTATTGCACCCTCTATCTATATCCCAGGAGACTGCTGCGATGACACAGGAGGTGTCCGCCAATACGGAGGAACAGATCATAGAAGCGGAAATCCTATCCAATCTTGCAGCCAGGTTGGAAGAAACGGCAAAGGAACTCAATGAGTCTATTGATGCCTTTATAGTGGATTAAAAAGTATTGTTTTTGAAACGGATAGCAAAATGTGTAATACATACAGCAAAAACTGAAATGAAAGAACAATGAAATTAACTTAAAATAGTATTTGGAACTGCTTTTATTGCATCCATCCGAGCTCCGGATGGATGTTTGTTTATCCTCCCAGGGGGTTCAGATTTGTATCTCTATGGGTTAGTATTCATGTTTGTTTGGCTTGAAAGGTTTATTTTTGTATAAAAATACAAATTTCCGGGGTGTTTTTCTAAAATTCCAACAATGAACAGACTTGCTGTCAAATGGTATGATGGATTCAGAAATGTTCGTTACTTTTACAGGATGGAGACAAAGGAGATTCGGGGCAAATGATACTGAATAAAAACGGAATTTTATCAAATATACCTGCCAAATTGACAGAAAAACTCACAGAGACTGGGACAACTGAGCGGAACATGCTGCTGTTTGCCATCGAAGGAATCCTCATTACCCTTGTAAACAACCTGGTGAACAACAACAACAATCTGTTTGCATCCAGGATGAATGCCAGTGACTTTCAGTTGAGCCTTGTCATTGCACTACCTCAGTTTGTCGGAATGCTGGTGCTGATTCCCGGAGGGATCCTGACCGATTCCATGAGTAATAAAAGGCGCATGGTGACCCTGTCCCTTTTTATGCTGGCGGCTTTTTATGCTGTATTGGGCTTTGTACCGTTCATGAAGGAATACAGTTTGATAGCTTTCCTGTGTCTTCTTGCCTTGTCCGTTGCTCCGATGACAATGTATAATGCTTCCTGGCAGGCTTATTTTTCTGATGTTGTGCCTGAGGAATCCATGAATAGAACTTTCTCACTTCGTACTCAGGGAACCTTTCTGATCAGCATCCTGGCTCCCATCGTGACGGGGGTTCTGCTCTCATCAACGGATTCAAACGATACGAAAATCATGTTCCACCAGACCTTTTTCTGGGCAGCCTCCTTGCTGTTGATCCTGCAAGCGCTTGTATTGAAGAGGATATCCGGAGGAAATGTTCATTCCCCGGTGAAGACCCGCTTACATGATTTGAAAACAGCTGTAACAGACTTGGCACATAATAAAAGATTTCTTGGTTTTGTAGGCGTGGCGTTGTTCTTTTACCTGACATGGCAGGTAGACTGGACCTTGTATTATATCGGACAGGTTACCTATCTCAAACTGAATGAGGTTTGGCTCAGCTATGTCAGTATAGGGGGAGCTGTAGTACAATTTTTAACCATTGGCTTTTGGAGTCAAATGAATGAAAAGTATGGTGTAAGATTCCCAATAATCCTTGGAAATCTGGGATTGGCTTTCTGCCCTGCCAGCATGATTATAGCCACCAGCTGTTCTGCTGAAACCGGGCCGGTGGTGTTTCTTTTACTGAATACACTTTCAAACTTTGCTTTTGCCGCGGTCATGTTGAACATCCTGCAGTGTCTTCTTCAGGTCATTCCTGAGAAAAATAAAACTCTGAGCATAGCGATTTATACGGTACTTGTGACATTTTCCAACGCAGTCATGCCCATGATAGGAGTTCAGGTCTACTCCGCTTTAGGCTCAACAAAGTCGGCATTACAGACCACTTTTTTAATTATCTTTGCATTCAGAATTGTGTCTACAGGGTTATGGACACTGCGTTGGTGGTTGCTTCGAAACGAACCCAAATAAACAGTTATATCTATGAAAGGAAATGTAATGGAAATTCAACACACAAAAGAAAGAAAACTCAATTTATTCATGCTGACATGGCCTATTTTTATTGAGACGCTGCTGAGAATGCTCCTGGGGAACGTTGACACGTTCATGCTGAGCCATTATTCCGAAAAGGCCGTAGCTGCTGTCGGAGCAACCAACCAGATCATTGCCATGGTATTGGTGATTTATTCTGTAGTGTCTACAGGGACAACCATCGTCATTTCGCAGTATCTGGGCGCAGGACAGAAGGATAAAGCAAATGCAACCGCAGTATCTGCTATGATTTTGAATTTCTTTTTTGGTCTGTTCCTTAGCTTGGTATTAATCATTTTTGCCAGACCAATCCTGACAATGATCAACCTCCCTGAAGAATTGATGGAATATGGAATGCAGTTTTTAAGAATCGCCGGAGGATTTTCATTCCTGCAGGCCCTGATTGCAACGAATTCAGCCATATTGAGAAGTCATGGAAGCACCAGGGCTGCAATGTTTGTTGTGCTGGGAATGAACATCCTCAATGCCTTGGGAAACTGTATTTTTCTTTATGGACTTTTTGGAGTTCCTGTGATGGGCGTAGCCGGCGTTGCGATTTCTACCTCCATCAGCCAGGCAGTTGCCGTAATTGCAATGCTTGTTCTTCTCATAAAGAAAATGGGAATCAAAATATCCCGGAAAACACTCTTGGCATTTGATAAGGAAACGATCGGGTCCATTCTCAAGATCGGCGCACCATCGGCAGGAGAAGTGTTTGCATACCAGATATCATCGCTGACCATTACCTATATTATCACTTTAATGGGGACGGAAGCATTGACCACCAGAGTGATGACCTTTAACATCATGTGGTTCATTATGATCTCAGGTTTGTCTTTGGGCCAGGGTACGCAGATATTGGTGGGGCATTTGATTGGTGCGGGGGATTCGAAACAGGCTTACAAAACCTGTTTGCGAAGTTCGAAAATCGGGGTAGTCATTGCAGTGGCGATTGCGGTTGTTCTTTTTGCATTTGCCAAACCACTCCTCGGAATATTTACTCAAAATCCAAATATTATCAGGACAGGGAGTATATTACTGGCCATTGCCATTCTGCTGGAACCCGGTCGGGTACTAAATCTGGTAATCATCAGTTCCCTGAAAGCATCCGGAGATGTGAAGTTTCCAGTACTCATGGGGATGCTGTCTCCCTGGGGGATCGCCGTGCCTATTGCCTATGTGCTGGGAATTCATTATGGAATGGGCCTGATCGGAGTTTGGATTGCCTTCACATCCGATGAATGGCTGAGAGCCATTATCTTTTCAGTACGATGGCGCTCTCGTGTATGGGAGAATAAGTCCCTGATCGTGCGCAATTTGGAGGAAAGTTCAGCAAGCAGCTAAAATATTGTATTAAATATGCAAAGGAGATTGAGGCAGATGTACATCACTTTCAATTACTATCCTGAAGGGAAAAGAAAAGCGTTGACCATGAGTTACGATGATGGACAGATTCATGATCGAAGGCTGGTAGATGTTTTTAACAAGTATGGAATCAAGGGAACCTTTCATCTGAATTCCGGGAAATTTGATACGGAACCCTTTTTGAATTCCTCTGAAATCGGCGATTTATTTAAAGGACATGAAATTTCTGCCCATTCATTAAATCATCCGTTTCTCACGATGGTACCGAGTGATGTAATGATCGAGGAGATCCTGGAAGACAGGAGAAGGCTGGAGGACCTGGCGGGTTATCCTGTACGCGGCATGTCTTACCCTTTTGGGAATTACAATGAAGATTTGGTAAAAGCGCTGCCTTTCCTTGGAGTTGAGTATTCCAGGACAGTCCAGTCCCACGGGGGATTTAGACTGCCGGACAATTTCCTGACCTGGCATCCTACCTGCCACCATGATCAGAACCTGCTGGACCAGTGTAAGAAATTTAAGAATACATCTGAGTGGGATCAAATGCCGCTATTCTATGTTTGGGGACACAGCTTTGAATTTGAGAGGAATAACAATTGGGAGTTAATTGAAGAATTCTGCAAAATGGTTTCATTGGATGAAAACGTTTGGTACGCCACCAATATAGAAATTATGGATTATATCAAGGCAATGAAAAATCTGAGGTTCAGTGTGGATCGAAAGATGATCTTCAACCCGTCCTCCATTCCCGTATGGATTGCTGTAGACGGACAGCCGGTAAAAATAGAGTCCGGACAAAGAATAGCCCTGTAATAAAAATATATACAATCAGGATAACATTGTTGTGAGGATCAACCTATGAAAGTCATAAAAGTGGATCAGCTATCCAAAAGTTTTTCGTATTATAAAAAAGATGTAGGGTTCAAAAGCTCACTAAAAAACCTGTTTCACAGAGAAAAGCTGGTTAAGGAGGCAGTAAGCGGTGTCTCTTTTGATATTGACGAGGGAGAGATTGTGGGATTTTTGGGACCGAATGGGGCAGGGAAAACCACTACGCTGAAAATGCTGTCCGGAATCCTTTTTCCCACAAGCGGCATTGCTACGGTATTAGGGTATGTTCCATGGGAGAGGAAGAAGGACTTCAAAATGAACTTTTCCATTGTAATGGGCCAAAAAAGTCAGTTGTGGTGGGACTTGCCCGCCAATGAATCTTTACATTTGAATAAATATATCTATGAAATCAACGATTATGAGTTTAACCATACCCTGGGTGAGCTATCTGAATTGCTGGATGTTAAGGATTTATTAAAGGTTCAGGTCAGGAGACTGTCTCTCGGGGAAAGAATGAAGATGGAACTTATTGCGGCTTTGATTCACAAACCGAAAGTAATGTTCCTGGACGAGCCAACCATAGGTCTAGATATCATTTCACAGAAAAAGATCAGAGAGTTTCTAAAGTACTATAACCAAAAAACGAAGACCACCATTCTGTTAACCAGCCATTATATGAACGATATTGAAGACATGTGCAGGAGAACGGTGATTATAAATCAAGGCCAGGTGGTTTATGACGGAGAGTTGTCAAAAGTAAACGAGGTCTTCACCAAAAAGAAAATCATCCGTCTGCAGTTGACGGAGTGGGTTGAGGAGAAACTCCTCAAGGAATTCGGTGAGATAAAAGAGTACACCGGTTTAAGTGCTACATTGGAAGTTGATAAAACGAAGCTTAAGGAGCATTCCAGAATTATTCTCGAAAGGATTCCGGTGCAGGATTTTAATATTGAAGACATCCCCATTGAAGAAGGCATTTCATTGCTGTATCAAAAAAGGGGGTCAGAAGGATGAGCATCCCCAAAAAGTATTTCAGAGCTTTTCAAATGGGACTGCAGAGTGCAATGGAATATCGGGCGGACTTTTTCCTGAGCATTCTTAGCGGCGGCTTTATCATTCTTATTCAGTGCTTCCTGTGGACCGCGGTTTTTGCAAGCACACAAAACCCTGTGGTTTATGGATATACACTGCCGCAGATGATTTCATATTCCATTATGGCTGGCCTTGTTGCAAAGATGACATCCACAGGGTTTGAATGGGAGATTGCCGAGGATATCAAGAACGGAGGCCTCAATAAATTTATCGTTCAGCCCATCGGCTACTTTTACTACCGAATATGCTGTTTTTTGGGAAGAAAGGTATTGCAGCTGGGGATTCTGATGATCATTTCACTGTTCGCATTAGTCCTTTGCAAGATCTATCTTGGATTTGATTTGCAACTCAAAAGAGTGCTGATCTTCCTTCCTTTTGTTGTTCTGGCGATGGTTCTTAATTTCCTCATTTATTACTGTATCAGTTCACTTGCATTTGTGATGACGGAAGTATGGGGAGTGTTTATTGCAGCTGGGCAGGGGGTTCTAATGCTGAGCGGCGGAATATTTCCTTTGGATATCTTTGGTGAAGGTATATTGAAAGTATTGAGTCTGCTACCGTTCAAATATTTGGTGTTCTTCCCGGCAAATATCATCAATGGCCGGTTTTATCCTGATGAGATCTTATATGGGGCGATCAACCAAATCCTATGGATTGTGATCATGCTCTTTGTTTCTAACGCTTGCTGGAGGTCAGGGATGAAGAAATATGTGGCTGTTGGAGGTTAGCAGGATGTTTAGGCTTTATCAGGCAGTGAACAAGCATATGAAGATTTACGTATTGTTTATGAAGAACAGCTTAATCGGCTATATGGAATATAGGGCCAACCTTTTTGCTGCTCTTACCATGGAACTGGTTTACCTGTTTTCAAAAATCCTTTATGTTATTGCCATTTATCAGACGGGAATTGACATCAATGGGGTTTCTCCGGATGAGATCATGCTCTTTATCGGTACATATATTATCATGACTGCAATATATACCGGGTTGTTTATGGACAATTTCTATCAACTGCCGGAACATATCCGGAATGGAACTTTGGATATCTACATTACAAAACCTCTTTCACTTCAATTTATCGCAACCATGCGCCATGTCAATTTCATTCTCCCGGTTCCAAACCTGATTGCGGGCATTACGATGGTGGTGTTGGCCTGTCAAAGGCTTCAAATTTCAATCTGCTTTATGAATGCTGCTGGATATTTGCTTACCTTGCTCAGTTCAACCTGCATTGTATATGCAGTTTTTCTTATTCCGCAGATTTTATCCTTCTGGACTGTCAAATCCGGTGCCATTACGGAAATTGCCGACAGGTGCTGGGATTTCAACAATATGCCTATGACCATCTACAACAAATGGATGCAGAGAATAGGGGTGTTTATTATTCCGGTATTCTTTATAACGAATCTGCCATCGATGTTTTTAGTGGATAAGCTCAATCATGTTTATGCTGTGTGGATGGTGATCGCACCTGTGGTTTTCTTAACGCTGGTCCGAGTGTTTTGGAATTTTGCTGTTAGAAATTATACCAGTGCCAGCAGTTAGAGATATCCATGACGATGCCGCGAATAACGACTTGACTGATAATAAAATCTAATTGCAAAAGAGTATCCAGGTTAGAAATCTTTAACCCAGGATACTCTTTTTATTACAGTACTGATCAACCTGGCTTCATGATTCATTTATTTGCAGGTTTCAAGAATTATATTTAGTTTTTACAAATGAACTTTATATAGTCTATTGAAAATAGAACGTTTCAAGCATAAGATCATCTACAGAATGGTTTATTTTTTATAAATCATGAAGCGGAGACGATAAGGCCAATGTCGCTGAGACAAACGGGGAAATCGGAGCCTGAATCATCACCACACCCTGAAAATCTTACAATGTAAAAAAACATACCATTTAATCAATTTTACGTCCTTTTAGGGTTATCCGTGATCGTTTATGATGGAGGATATATCCGTTTCTCCTGAATCACGAATGGTTTTTTGAATTTTCAAGATCATCTGTGCAAAAGCCAAATGCCGACTGCAGGTGCATCGTTGTTGAATGAAAGGTGGTTTCATCATGAAGTTAAATCAGTATTCCATTAAAGAATTTGGAGTTTGGGAAGAGGCAGGGATTGAGCTTCCCAAATTCAATTTTGAGCAAATGGTTTCCAAAACCCGGGAAAAACCGACCTGGGTGCATTTCGGGGCTGGAAACATCTTTAGAGGCTTTATCGCTGCTGTTCAGCAGGCACTGCTGGATTTGAACAAGACTGAGTCCGGAATCATTGCCGTAGAAACTTTTGATTTTGAGATCATCGACAGGATTTATAAGCCCTATGATAATTTGTCGCTGCTGGTGCTCATGAATCCGGATGGAAGTTTGAATAAAAAAGTGATTGCAAGTATTGCCGAAAGTCTTGCGGGTGATGTGACAAGGGAAAATGACTGGAATCGGCTGAAAAGCATTTTTAAACAGAAATCTCTTCAAATTGTAAGCTTTACAATTACTGAAAAGGGCTATGCTTTGAACAATGCAAGCGGTGCTTTCCTGGCGGATGTGCGGAAGGATCTGGAGGACGGCCCGAAACAACCAAGACACCTGATTTCAAAAATTGTTGCATTGGCGTATGAGCGTTTTTTGTGCGGAGAACTGCCTGTAGCCTTTGTGAGTATGGATAACTGCTCTCATAACGGAGAGATACTGCAAAATTCCGTTCAGACCATTGCAAAAAGCTGGGTAGATCAAGGCTTTATGGAAGCAGGATTTTTAGAATACATCGATGACCCGGCCAAGGTAGCATTCCCATGGACCATGATCGATAAAATCACCCCAAGACCATCCGATACGGTGAAGGATGCATTAAACGCCAGTGGTTTTGATAGTACCGAGATTGTCTGTACGGATAAGAAAACCTATATTGCTCCATTTGTGAATGCGGAAGGTCCACAGTACCTTGTCGTTGAGGACAGTTTCCCAAACGGACGCATACCCCTAGAATTGGCGGGAGTCTATTTTACGGACCGGCAAACCGTAGACAGAGTGGAAAAAATGAAGGTCTGTACTTGCTTGAACCCTTTACATACAGCCCTGGCTGTCTATGGATGCCTGTTTGGCTACAAGCTGATTGCGGATGAGATGAAAGATCCGGAACTGAAGAAGCTTGTTGAGAAAATAGGATATGAAGAAGGAATGCCTGTAGTGGTTCATCCGGGAATCCTTGACCCTGCGGATTTTATCAGAGAAGTGCTGGAGGTAAGACTTCCTAACCCGAATATCCCGGATATGCCTCAGAGAATTGCTACCGATACTTCTCAAAAAATGCCTGTAAGATTCGGAGAGACTCTCAAGGCTTATCAAAGAAAGAAAGGCTTTGACCTTAAAAGCCTTCAATATATCCCGCTGGTTATTGCCGGTTGGTGCAGATATTTGCTTGGCCTGAATGACCTGGGAGAAAAAATGGAATTGAGTCCCGATCCCATGCTGGATGAACTGCAGGGGTACCTTCAGAAGATCGAATTCGGGAACCCTGATTCCCTGGGCAATGATTTGAATCCCATACTTTCCAATCCAAAACTGTTTGGACTGAACCTTTATGAAGCTGGACTGGGAGAAAAGGTTGAAGGCTATTTCAAGGAAATGCTTGCGGGAAAGCATGCGGTCAGAAATGTGCTAAGAAAATACTTATAGATAACGTAGCCGAAAATTATCAACGCAAAAGAGTTGATCTATAAGTTTTCGATTCAAAATACTTCAATCATGCGTTGGGGAAATTTCCAGCGATATGCTTTACTGATAAGGTGCTTGATCTACATCTGAAAGGAGATGGTTTTGATGAAAATGACATTCCGCTGGTTTGGCGAAAAGGATGACAGCGTTGAGCTTTGGCAGATTCGACAAATACCCGGTATTACGGGCGTGGTCGGGGCTTTGTTTGATGTCCCTGTGGGTGAAGTCTGGCCCATGGAGAAAATCCTCGAATTGAAGAGCAAGGTGCAGAAGGCCGGCCTGGAGCTTGAAGTTATAGAAAGTGTGAATATTCATGAGGATATCAAGCTTGGATTATCCTCCAGGGAAGTTTACATTAAGAATTACAAAGAGACCATTCGTCGTCTGGGCAAAGCTGGGGTCAAAGTCATCTGTTACAATTTTATGCCTGTCTTCGACTGGATGAGGTCGGATCTGGCAATGAAGCTAGCGGATGGCTCAGAAGCAATGGCCTATGATCACGGGATCATCAAGGATTTGAATCCTGTGAAACTGGTGGAGGATATGGCCACCAATTCAAACGGTTTCTCTTTACCCGGTTGGGAACCTTACCGGCTTAAGGAACTAAAGGATACTCTGGAGAAATATAAGCGTGTGGATGAAGACAAGCTGTTTGACAACTTGAAATATTTCCTTGAACAGATCATCCCGGTTTGTGAAGAAACGGACGTAAAAATGGCAATTCACCCGGATGATCCGCCATGGTCTCTTTTTGGACTGCCGAGAATTGTTACATCCAGGAAAAACCTTGAAAGACTTGTCAAGCTGGTGGACAGTCCCTATAATGGCTTGACCCTCTGCAGCGGATCCCTGGGCGCCAACCGGGAAAATGACATTCCTGCGCTCATAAGACAATTTGGAAGCATGGGAAGGATCCATTTCGGTCACGTGCGGAATATCAAATTTACATCCGACAGGACTTTCCACGAGTCGTCTCATCTTTCCTCTGATGGGTCCTTTGATATGTTCGAGATCATGAAAGCGTATCATGATATAGGCTTTGCCGGCTATATCCGGCCGGATCACGGAAGGATGATCTGGGGAGAGAAGGCAAGACCGGGATACGGTCTCTATGACAGAGCCTTGGGAATCACATACTTAAACGGTTTGTGGGAAGCGATCAGGAAAATGAAACAGACACCATAAAAAATGGAACCAATCAAGAAAGGGGACAGTTCTGCACAAATTGCGGATATCCGCAATTTGTGCAGAACTGTCCCCTTCATTTTCTATCGCAGTGCATGGGAGGGTGGTACCCCTTTATACTTTTTATACACCTTGCTGAAATAATAAATATCTTCAAAACCACAGCGTACGGCTGCCTCTCCCACCGTATAGCCCCCCATGGAAAGCAGGCTTTCTGCAGAATTAATGCGGATCTTTGTAATAAATTCCTTGATGGAGGACCCGGTACATTTTTTAAACAGTGCGCCGAGATAAACCGGATGAAGATGGAACATTTCAGCAAGCTGCTCAATTTCCAGCGGTTCAAAGTAATGGTTGATAATGTACTCCTTGATAGTTCCGATCCGGGGATCCAGATTCCGGTTGGAATTGCTGAAAAGCGTAAAGGTCAAAAGCTTGTGAAGTATCTGCATGAAGAGTGCCCGGGCTTTCAGCTGGTATCCCGGGTTCTTCTCCACCCAGGTGCGGTTGAAGTCCTGACAGAGGTCCGTCAATTCGTTAAATCTGCCGATTTGAAGGATTGTCGGGAAAGGCAGTACAACCTCTTCATTCCCCGGAACGAAAAAGTCAAAATTAAAGGCATAACTTTGCATGAGCGTATCTTCATACGTATAGGCTTCACGAATGTTCCCCTTGGGAATGTAAATGACGTCACCGGCCCGGACATGGTACGGAACATCGTTGATCAAGTAAGTTGCTTTTCCTTTGTCAATATAGGTTAAGTCATGAAAACTAATCATATCCCTGACGATGCTCCAGGAGGGAGCGGCGATTCTGTGGACAAAATAATTCACTGTCGGAATAAGCTGTTCCAGCTCTGCAATGGACATCATGGAATCCTCAACAAAATTAATCTTTAATTTTTGCAAATCGGCTTTACGAATTCTATTGAATATATCATATCTCAAGCATAAGATGATCTCAAGTATTATTTATATTTTACAAATCAAAAACATCGAAACCTAAGATCATTTCTATGGAGGACTCAAAAGATGCAAGCAAAAAAGCAATCCACACTCAAGGAGAAAAAGATAGATGCATGCTGGCTTAAATATGGCCTGATACAAGACTTGGAACGAAGAATGCAGTACATAAAATGGGGAACCAATATCGCCATGGTTGAAGCAGCTCCTGTTGTCAGTACTGCATGTACAGAGTTGACACGGGGGATCAAAGGTTTATTGGGAATCAATCCGGCTGTCCATCTTACACTAGGACCTATTGAAGAATTGCCGTGTGTTATTCTCGGAATTCTTGGAAAATCCGAGAAATTTGATGCGCTGCTGAAACAATCTGACCGGGATCAGATTCAAAAGGAAGGCTTTCGGATTAAGAGCATAGAAGCAAGGAAGGAAAATTGTATCGTGATCGCAGGAAAGGATGGCAAAGGGGTCCTTTATGGGGTTTTCTCCTTATTGAGATTCATGCAAATGCAGGCGGATATCCGTCAGCTGGATGTACTTGAGAATCCGAAAAATCCGCTGAGAATCATTAATCATTGGGATAATCTGGATGGCAGTGTCGAGAGGGGATATGCCGGCCGATCAATTTTCTTCAAAAACAATAAAGTTACCAGGAGCCTTGGAAGAATCAAAGAATATGCAAGACTGCTTGCATCCGTCGGAATCAATGGCGTCGTAATCAATAATGTAAATGTACATCAGTATGAAACCAGACTGAAGACAAAAGAATATTTGTCCTCGGTTGCGAAACTGGCAGATATATTTGGAAAATATGGAATCAGACTGTTCCTGAGTATCAATTTTGCAAGCCCCATCGAACTGGGAAACATGGAAACTGCAGACCCTCTGGAGCCCTCTGTTCTGGAATGGTGGAAGAATAAAACAGAAGAAATCTACAGTTATATTCCTGACTTCGGAGGTTATATGGTGAAGGCGGATTCCGAATTCAGACCCGGACCTTTTACCTATGGACGTACGCATGCGGATGGAGCCAATATGCTGGCGGAAGCATTAAGGCCCTTTGGAGGTATCGTTATCTGGAGGTGCTTTGTATATAACTGCCTTCAAGACTGGAGGGATTATTCCACGGATAGAGCAAAGGCGGCCTATGATCACTTCAAACCCCTGGACGGGAGCTTTCATGAAAATGTGGTATTACAGATCAAAAACGGGCCCATGGATTTTCAAGTGAGAGAACCGGTTTCACCGCTCTTCGGGGGCCTTGAAAAAACAAATCACACCCTTGAACTCCAGATTACACAGGAATATACAGGCCAACAGAAACACTTGTGCTATCTGATTCCGATGTGGAAGGAAATCCTGGACTTTGACACCTATGCAAGGGGCAAAGGTTCCACGGTCAAAAGGATCGTAAGCGGTTCCCTGTTCAAAAATAAATATAGTGGTATTTCCGGGATTTCAAACATCGGAGATGATGCGAACTGGACCGGATTTCAGCTGGCACAATCCAATCTTTACGGATTTGGGCGGCTTGCATGGGACCCCGATCTATCTTCACAAGCAATCACGGAAGAGTGGGTGAGGATGACTTATTCCAACGACCGACTGGTTGTAGATATCATCTCTAAGATGCTGCTTGACTCATGGAGGATTTATGAGAATTATACTTCTCCTTTAGGTATTGGGTGGATGGTGAATCCCAATCATCACTTTGGTCCGAGTGTGGACGGATATGAGTATCAGAAATGGGGAACGTATCACAGGGCAGATTTTGCTGCCATTGGAGTTGATAGAACTGTAAAGTCGGGAACCGGCTATACCGGGCAGTATCACAATGAAGTGGCTGAGTTGTATGAAAACCCGGACACTTGTCCTGAAGAACTGCTGCTGTTCTTTCATCGGATTCCTTATCAATATAAACTCAAGTCTGGGGAAACGCTCATTCAACACATTTATAATACTCATTTTGAAGGCGTGGAGCAGGCAATAGAACTCAAAACACAGTGGTTGCTGCTGAAAGATAAGTTACAAAGCGAAGTATTTGAACATGTTTTGGAGCGGCTGGAAGGGCAGATTGAACATGCGAAGGAATGGCGGGATGTCATCAACACCTATTTCTATAGGAAAACCGGGATTGCTGATGAGAAGGGCAGATCGATTTATTAATGATGCAGGAATTGAAACTGAATCTATAAAGCTTGAAAACAGTAAGAGTTAAACTCTTTTTCATTCATGCCGAGTGTGTGGCTTATGGTATACTTAAGTAAACAGTTGAGTCCAATGCATATTAATTCAAATAAAGTATGAACGGATTGAGGATGGTATGAAACAGTTGCCTCTTTTTACAAAAACATTTATCTCATTTATTGTTTTCCTGATTCTTACGGTGTTTATCATCGGCTTGATTTTTAATTACAGCGTCATTGGATATCTGGAAGGAGAAATCAGCAAATCAGGCATTGGGAAGCTCAAGGTGGCAAAAAACAATCATGAACTACTGGCGAATTCTGTGATTCAAGATGCAGTAAAGGTATCACTCAGCCCTTATATGAATACGGAACTTCTGGAGGTGCTGGGCAAAAACAAGGATGCAAGAACCGTAGAGGATCAGGAGATGCTAAAGGATGTCCTCGATTCCTTGTCTGAGGTGGAAAGAACCCACAATGGTATCCATTCTGTTTATTTGTACCTGGAGGATCAAAGGTTTGTCTTTTCTTCAAAGACAGGCCTTGATTCCATGGAGAGCTTTCAGGATACCCAATGGCTGAAGCTATACAGCGAGAATAATGCAAAAGGGCTTTGGTCCTTCTGGCTGCCAAGCAGAATACCGTATAATTTTGATCAACTGAAAAGCAATGACGGGGTTGCGGTCACTGCACCCGACTATTCCCCAGTGATTACATATATCTATTCTCTCACCTGCTATACGACCCAGCTGCAGGGGGCTGTAATCATCAACCTGTATGAAGACCGGTTGTGCAACCTGATTAACAGTAAGGATTTGAGCCAGGAAGGTCTCATCTACATCATCAACTCCAAAGGTGAAGTTGTATCGCATACAGATAAACAGATACTAGGTAAAAACTTATCTGAGGAAATGTACATTCAGAGGATCCTAGAGGACAAAAGTGAAGATGGCTATATCGTAACCGATGCTGAGAACAAAAGACAGCTGATTACCTACTATAAGTCGAATCTTAACGGATGGATATATATCGGTGCCTTCTCCCTCGATGCTCTGATGTACAAGGTGGAGAATCTGAGGATGGATATTCTGCTGGTGCTGCTCCTGATTCTAGTGGTAGGAGGAGCTGCTGCTTATCTCCTGTCTAGAAGACTGTTTTCACCGGTAAGAAAACTCATTCAGGATATCCAAATCCTTAAGGGAATCGATTTCCACGAAGAAAAGAATGAAGTCACCATTCTGTCCAAGGCGCTAGATGCGATCATCAAGCAGGATAACCAACTGTATAGCCTTCTGGAGGAGAATAAGAAAGAGATTCGCAATAGTTATCTGATGATAATGTTCAGCAGTAATCAAAATCAGAACCAGAATATGGACCTGAGTATTTTTGATTTTAAACACCCCTATTACTGCTGTTTCGTTGCTGCGATTGACAGGTATAAGAACTTTACGGCTGACTTCTCAGGTGAGCAGCAATACTATTTGAAAACGTTGATGATTGGAATTTTCAAAGAGGTTTTGGGTTCAAAGTTTATCTGCGAAGGACTGCAAATAGAAAAGGACAAACTGGGTTTCATTATTAACACGGATATACCGGGCTATGAGAACAACCTGCGGATTTTGAAAAAAGATCTTGTACTTGTACAAAGGGAAATTGCCAAAGTCCTAGATAACACAGTGACCATTAGCATCGGAAGTATTCAGGAGAACTTATCGGGAATCAAAGACTCCTATTCTGGAGCATTAGATTTATTGAAGCTCAGGCTGGTCTCCGGGCATGGGAGTATTATTACCCTGAACCAGGCACCCCAGGATGAAAGAAAATATCAATATCCTTTCAATCATGAAAAGCATATTCTGAATCACTTAAGCACAAATTCAAAAAGCGGAATTTTGTCTTCGGTAGAAGCGTTTATTGCGCAAATAAAGTCTAATGACGGGCTATCTTATGACAATGCCATCCTGATGCTGAACCAGCTGTTGGGAAGTACCGTCCGATATTTGTTGGACACCAATATTTCCATGACCCAGGTGTTCGGAAACAGTTTTAATATTTATCAGCAGCTGCTGGACAATGAAACCCTGGATGACATCGGGTTATGGCTTGGGAAAGTATATGTAAGCATTATCGACTTCTCCTCTACCCAGAAGGCTGACAATAAAAAGTATATTGAGCAAGCCGTTGATTATATCCATCAGAATTACAAGTCTGATATAGATATTAATGCTTTGGCTGAAAGCATTGGAGTCAGCTATTCCCAGCTAAGAAGGGCTTTTTTAAGAGAGAAGGGGGACAACCTGGTCGATTACATCAACAAACTCAGAATTGAAGAAGCGAAAAGACTTTTGCTGCATTCCGGAGAAACCATCATGGATCTTGCCATCAACCTAGGATATAACAGTGACCGTACGTTCAACAGATTCTTCAAGAAATATGAGGGAATTACACCGGGCGAATTCAGGAAAGCATTTAAATAAGCTGGGGGTCAATAAGACTATGTAAGTACGAGAATTACCAGCTCTACCGCAGTGAAGTATTTGGAGAAAACCAATGAATCTCAGTAAGAAAAAATCTAGCATTTCCAAGGACTACATCTCTGTAACCAAGGAAACTAACAAGATATCGCGTCTTGTTTACGATTTTTCTAAGTTTATTCCATTGGTTTTTTAGCCAAATACTTCACTGTATTTGTTTGTGGAAAATTTTACCTTAACGACAGCCTATCTATCGATGTATTTGCAATCAGTAAAAAAAGTGCATAGAGGCAAAAGAATTCCATCCAGTTGGATGAATTGTCTTGCTCTTCTCAAAGCCAGGTCAATAAAGGAAACGGGAATTAGGTTTGAGGTTGGAAATGCTTGATAATAGCAGGCTTGAGCCATGCAAGAAAATGGCGCTCATGAAAGAATGTTGTTCTGGAAAAGAGAAAAATGGGATGCTATAGTAAACACACGAAGATTTCAAACGGCATTTCAACCGGAGGGGTTTTCTATGAGATTCTACGAACAGAAAGGAGCTTTTCAGTGGCAAAAGAAATAATAAGCTTTGGGACAAAATTCAACACTCAAAGTCTAAAAGGATACAAGCTGTATTTTCTAAAGCAGGATATCTACTTGTATTTGATGATTGCATTACCTTTGGCATTCTATGCGATATTCTTATATATGCCGATGTATGGACTTTCAATCGCGTTTAAAGATTACAACATGTTTTCGGGCTTTCTTGGAGGGGAATGGATCGGCTTTGATGTATTTAAAGAAGTTTTTAAAATGCAGCAGTTCTGGTATGCAGTCCGGAATACACTGATGCTGAACCTGCTTTCGCTGATAATTGCATTTCCAGGTCCTATTCTGTTGGCCATCATGCTCAATGAAATAAGGAATAACTTAGCAAAAAGATTCCTTCAATCCGTCGTATATTTACCTTACTTTATGTCTTGGATGATCATCGGAGGGCTATTAACGCAAATTCTTTCCGAAAACTATGGGATCGTCAATATCGCAATTAAAGCTTTAGGTTTACCCAGTGTGCCTTTCCTGTTAGATGAAAAACTGTGGGTCGGAACCTTCCTGGGGGCTCTCGTGTGGCAGAGCTCCGGTTACAATGCCATTATTTATCTGGCTGCGATTACAGGGATCAACCCTGAATTGTTCGAAGCAGCAGCGGTGGATGGATGCGGCAGGCTTCGCGCCATCTGGCATATCACCCTTCCCAGTCTTAAACCGACCATTGTGATCATGTTGATTTTGAATATCGGAAATCTTATGAATATCGGGTTTGAAAGAGCCTTTGCACTGCAAAATCCTGTGGTTGCAAAATATGCGGATGTAATATCTACCTTTGTTTTCAGAATCGGTATTGAAAATGGACAATACAGCGTGGCTACAGCAGTTGGACTGTTCCAGTCCACCATCGCCATCGTAATGCTTGTTTTAGCCAACTTCATTGCAAAAAAGACCGGTGAGGAAGGAATATGGTAAGGGAGGAAACCAACAAATGAAATTTAAAATGGGAGATAAAATCGTAGGATATATCAACGCCATGCTGTTGAGCCTGTTTGCAGCTATCTGTATATTGCCTTTTATTAATGTTCTTGCGGTATCCTTAAGCTCAAATAGAGCCATTGTCTCGGGCATGGTGACAGTTTATCCGATAGAACTCAACTATAAAGCCTACATCAAAGTTCTTACAGACAGAATTATTCTCAAGTCCATCGGTTTTTCTGCCGTGCTTACTATTCTGTATGTTGCTTGTGCACTGATTCTAACCATTATGCTGGCTTACGGCTTGTCAAGAAAGAAGCTGAGAGGACGAAACTTCATACTGCTTTTTGTGACCTTCACCATGTACTTCAACGGCGGGATCATTCCAACTTTCCTGGTGGTTCAGAAGCTGGGCCTGCTGGATTCCATATGGTCATTGGTTCTTCCGGTAGCCATCAACACCTACTACATGATTATCATGAAAACCTTTTTCTCATCCATTCCGGAAAGTTTAATAGAGTCAGCCGTATTGGACGGCTGCAATGAGTTCATGATTCTCATTAAAATCGTTCTGCCTCTTTCTCTTCCTGTTATTGCGACGATGGCTTTGTTTTATGCAGTTTATCGATGGAATGCATTCCAGGATGCTGTATTCTATATATCCGATCCGGATAAATTTCCGATTCAATTAAGATTGAGAGAGTTGATTTTACAGAATCAAATCAACCAGGATATTCAGACGGATTCTGAAACCTTTGTCTCGGAAGGAATCAGAGCGGCCAGTCTTATGGTTGCTACCGCGCCGATTCTGGTGGTATACCCCTGGCTTCAGAAATACTTTGTCAAAGGAATGACCATTGGTGCAGTGAAAGGATAAGAAGCACTGTGGATGGAGTTTGAAGAAAGATTGTTCAACGAATTTGACAGCCCTTGGCTGTTGAAAATAAATCAAAGGAGAGGTCAATTATGAAAAAGCTGAAAATTCTGAGCGTTGCATTGGCAATTGCTATGTCCACATCAGCTTTGGCAGGGTGTGGTTCCGGCGACAAAAAGGCTCAAAGTGACCCAAAGGCTCAAGAGACTAAAAGTGAGCAAAAAGTTGAAAAGAAAAAGGATCCTGTGACTTTGACGGTTGAGGTATTCGACAGGGCGAATGCACCAAAGGACGGAGGAACTTGTGACAACAACTTCATGACCAAATGGATTAATGATAAGTTTGGCGCCCCAAGAAATGTTACAGTGAAATATGTACCGGTACCAAGGGCTCAAGAAGTAGAGAAACTGAATGTCCTATTGGCTTCAGGCAACGCTCCGGATATTTGCTTTACCTATCAGAGAGACCTGTTTTTAACTTATTCCAAACAGGGTGGATTAACAGATGTGACTGAACTGTACAACAAGACCAAATATTTAAAGGACTTCCTGGGAAATGTCAATGATTCCTGCAAGTATGAGGGAAAATATCTGGCGGTTGCAGCAAAACGTTCTATGACAGGCGCTAATACCACCTTCATCAGAAAAGACTGGCTTGAAAAGTTGAATATGCCGGTACCAACCAATGTGGATGAATTCTATCAGACTCTGAAGGCCTTCAAGGAAAAGAATCCAGGGAAGGTTGATACTGTAGTTCCCTTTGGTCTGTCCCAGGCAACTCCTGGTGACTATATCAACCAGTTTGGTGCAATTCAGCTGATATGGTCCTTTGTAAAAGGCGCCAGCGATGAAGATCTGAAGACGCTTCCGCATCTTATGCTTCCAGGTTGGAAGGATGGCGTCAGATTCGTGAATAAATTATATAATGAGGGCTTGATTGACAAGGAATTTGCATTGGATCAGAATCAGACAAAGCTGAAAGCTCAGTTTACAACCGGTAAGTTAGGCGTTTTGACAGATGGTTATGACTTTATTTACTCCAAGAATAAGGGTGAACTGATCGATGCATTGATTAAGAATGTTCCCGATGCAAAGGTCGAAGCAGTTGAAATATTTAAGAACAGTGAAGGCAAGTATCCGAAATATGTTAACGGCGCTAACGGATTGTATCTGTTGATACCTAAAACAAGCAAGAATGCGGCAGTTGCAATCGAGTACCTTGACTGGATGTGTGATCCTGAAGTAGGGAAGGTGCTGAACTGGGGTATTGAAAATGAGCATTACAAGATCGAAAACGGAATCCCGGTAACCATTAACCCGGATAAAGTGAAGAAAGAATTATGGAACTTTGGTGACCTTGCATTAATGTATAATGGTCCTTTTGCTCCAGAGAAAGAGCAGTTCTATAAGATCCTTGCCGCACAAACAGCAAATTACAGGAATTGGGGAGAAGAGGTTGTTAAGTCTCTAAAAATGTCAGAAAAGGATGGATTCATTGATTTTGCTGTTAGTCCTCCTTTTGAAAGAGCGATAGCAGCATCTACCAAATACCAAGGCAATCTTACCAAAATGTATATAGATGGCATGGCAAAGTGTATCATGGCAAAACCTGCAGACTTTGATAAAACCTATGATGCGCTTCTCGCGGAATACCTGAAGAACGGCGGACAGGAAGTCATTGACGAGAAAAAGGCAGCCTACAAGGAAATGAAGAAGTAATGAGTTTGTGTTAATCCTGAAATAAAATCCAAAATCTGTATCTGTGTATTTTGATATACAGATACAGATTTTTCATTGATAGAGAATATTATTATGTGTGATAAAAGTGGATGATGAAAACTCCAAAAATGCTTTAATATGAGAGGAAAGTGATCATGCAAAAAATTAAAATTTCCAAAGAATCTAAAGGTATTAAGTTTCCGGGAAGCTGGAACTTCTGTGTGGGGACAGGAAGATTGGCACTTGCACTGCAAAAGGAGTATCTGGATCATCTTTCTCTGGTTCAAAGAGAAATAGGTTTCAAATATATACGAGGGCATGGGCTCCTGCATGATGATGTAGGGATTTACCGTGAGGATATGATTGATGGCGAAATTAGACCATTTTACAATTTTACATACATAGACAGAATCTTTGATTCCTTCCTGGAAAGAGGACTTCGCCCATTGGTTGAATTGGGGTTTATGCCTTCCAAACTCGCTTCCGGAGAGGATACGGTTTTTTATTGGAAGGGCAACATCACACCTCCAAAGGACTATGATCGATGGACTGATCTTATAAAAGCTGTTGTAACACATTTTATCTCCCGATACGGCAAAGAGGAAGTTTTACAATGGCCTTTTGAGGTGTGGAACGAACCAAATCTTGTGAACTTCTGGAAGAATGCTGACAAGGATGAATACTTTAAACTTTATAAGATTACAGCGAAAGCGATTAAAGAAATCAACCCAAATCTGAAGGTTGGCGGACCGGCGATCTGCGGAGGTGCAGACCACTGGATTGTCGACTTTCTTAAATTTTGTCACGATGAGAAAGTGCCTTTGGATTTTGTATCCAGACATGCTTATACAGCTAAATCACCTGAGGTGACTCCACATTTTTATTATCAGGAACTGCACAATAATACCTATATGCTGGAGGAATTCAAACAGGTCAGAGAATTGATCAACCAATCTCCGATGCCAAACCTTTCTTTTCATATTACAGAATATAATACCTCATGGAATCCGCTATGCCCCGTACATGATACAGTGTTCAATGCAGCTTATATTGCACGGATTTTGAGTGAGGGCGGGGATTATGTCGATTCATTTTCCTATTGGACGTTTAGTGACGTATTTGAAGAAAACGATGTTCCAAGATCACAATTTCATGGGGGCTTTGGACTGATTGCCTTAAATGGAATACTCAAACCGACTTTCCATATCTTTAAGTTCTTCAAAAGCATGGAGGGAGAAATCCTTTACAGGGATCAGCATACACTTGCAACCAGAAATGAAGATGGTTCAATCGCACTATTGGTTTGGAATGAGGACATGGAAAAGGGAGAAGGCTTTGAAAAGGAGCTTGAGATTGAGCTGCCTGTCGATTATGCTTCCGCTTTTATTCAAAGGAATACGATCAGCGAGGAATACGGGAACCCTTGGAAAACGTGGATTCAGATGGGCAGGCCGAGATTTCCGTCGAGACAGGCGGTAGATACCTTAAAAGAAGTTGCTAAACCGCTGGTTAAAACGAGCAGGCTGGAAAGTGAAAATGGATATATCAAGTTAAAAATAAAGCTTACTAAAAATGAAGTCTCACTATTTCAGATTTCAGAGGTAAGAGATGAATCCCATACATATATAGGATTGGACGATAGTAAGGTTACAAGCTATTAGTTGGTGAAGCTATATTAATATCCAAAAGGTTTTCATTTAAATGAATTTTGACAAAAAGAATCAAGGAAACTGAATCTCGATGCAAATAATTCTTTTATCGCATTCATTGCAGGTTGAAAAATTCCTTCCGTAGCAAAACGGAGGGATTTTTTGTTGTAGTTCAGTCAAAAAAATGGTTGGATAGGATAGGGCGTTTATAGACGTTGAGAGAACAATGAAATTATGTAAAGTTATATTTGGACTATTGAATGGTATTCACGGTTACCATGTAAAGTTCTACAAAGTAAGCTTGTATAATTATAGCATTTGATTTATAATGATATTGCAGAATCGTCAAATTCATTCTGTGCTTTTCAATCTATAACAGTTCAAGATGTATAGTTAATCAAAGTTGTTCTTAAATTTTTACAAGAAAAATCACATATTAAACAAATTCTGAGTTTGAGTGAATCAAGAGAAATCTTTGGCAAGCATTATTTTCCCTGTAAACTACAAGATGTAATATAATTTGATATTAATAAGTTGTTTAAAAGACTCGTCATTCTATTGCAAAAAAATTAAAATGAGAGTATGCTTAGTAATATGATATTATAAAGAACCTTGTACATACAGAAAATGAAGGACGATCTGAACGTACCTGTGACACATCCAGTCCTTTGTCAAAATAGATGCAGATTCCACTGAAAGTCAAATGGGGGGCCAAACATGATAGGCATGATAATCGCGGATGATGAGCTAATTATCAGACAGGGGTTGATGTCAATACCTTGGAATGAATATGGTATTGAGGTCCTTGGTGCTGCCTCCAATGGGGAGGAAGCGCTGTCCATGGTTCAGTCCATCCATCCGCAGATTCTTCTCACCGATATCCGGATGCCGGGCTTGGACGGTTTAGCGTTAATTGAAGCTGTCAAAAAGGTGATTCCTGAGATCAAGACCATTCTTCTTACCGGATATCAAGATTTCAACTATGCGCGTACAGCCCTTCAACTGGGTGCCATGGGGTATGTCTTAAAGCCATCGGATCCCGATGAGATCACTGAAATTGTTCTAAAAGCTAAAACGCAGATTGAAGAAGAAATGCGGGAGAAGCTTGAGAATGAGTGGTTCAGACAACAAGCCGATACAGCAAAATCAGCGCTCGTGAATTCATTTATGCTGGACTTGCTCTACGGAAGAATCACAGATACGGAGCAGATTTCACGCAATTGCCTGGAGTACAACCATCCCTTGGAGAACTATGCCATCCTGCTGGCTGAGTTTGATGCGGGCAGCAACCTGCCAAACAGCGAGCTGGCATGCAAAATTGTTGAAGAAATCAGCAATATGATGTCAGTGAACCACGAGAGCGTAGTGCTGCAGATTAATCCGTCCACCTGCTGTGTCATTTATGAAATGCCCAAAGATGCGGTATCAGTGAAGGAACAATTGTTGTCTGAAGCGATGGAGATAAGAAACCGGATAAAAAGCAAGTTTGATATATACATATCTGTTGGAATCAGCAAGAACAGTACATACCCTGCGGACATGCATGCATTGTTCAACCAGACTGTCAACTGCCTGAAAATGAGATTTTCTCTTGGCAAGGGCGCCATCATCCATGTGGAGGATCTGAAGGACAGCCTGAAAAGGCACAACTTAGAAACTCTAAAAGTGACAGACGAGATTCTTGAGAATATTAAGAATGGAAATTACAGGTTGGTTGAAAAAATGTCCAGGGAACTGCTGTTCAGGTTATCCCGCGAACAGAATGCCGATGAGCAGACACTGAAAAGTGTTTGCTTTGACATACTGGTATCCGCATACAGAATCCTGAAGGAAGACAAAACAGCGGATCATGGTGCCATCAATGAACAACTGCTGCTATCAAAGCTTGTAGCCTGTACGGATGTAGAAGAACTTGAGGAATGTATGATCAATATGCTGATGAATATACTGGACCTGATTTGTTCAAAAGTACCTGCTGCAAGGAACAAAGTGATTACGGATATAATCGAATATATTGAAAAGTACTATATGGAGGAAATATCACTGTTTACCCTGTCGGAACATGTTCATATGAATCATATCTATATCAGTCGTCTCATCAAAAGAGAAACAGGGGAGACTTTTTTGGATATTCTTACAAAGACAAGAATGAAGAAAGCTTGCGAACTACTTTCCAAAAGCGACCATAAGACTTATGAAATTGCATTTATGGTAGGGATTAAAGACTCCGGTTACTTCAGTCAGGTTTTTAAAAAGTTCTATGGCCGGACTCCCTCGGAATACAGAGAAGATCTATTAGAAAGAGCTAGAAATACCAACGAGGCAAAACTATGAGCAGGTTTGGTGCTGTCAATTATTTTATCAGAATCATCCGTGATATTCCTATACGAAGTAAGCTTACCTTGTCATTTCTGCTTCTGATCATTTTCCCTGTGATGTTGATAGGGTTATTTTCTTTTCAAAGATCGAGTGAGCTTTTGAAACACAAAACTGAACAGTACACCAAGGATGTACTGATGGAAACAAGCAACAATATTGAGGTAAAATTGAGAGAGATTGAAAGGCTTTCCTTTCAAGTGGTTTACAATCAAGACATACAGAGAGCTTTGAAAGCAGCCAATCATGGCGGAATCAATGACGAATACGAGAAAATTGCAACAGAGAGAATTATCAACATGCTGTTAAGCGGTCTCATATCTTCGTCCGCAGATGTTGCAGCGATTCAGGTCGTATCCAATTCAGGTGTACCTTATTCCGTAAATCCGGCTTCAATCGCTTTTACTGCCAAGGAGGAAGATAAAACGATACTGGATCAAGGCGAGGGAAGTGCGGTTTGGTTTGATACGGATCATGAAACACAGACAATGGTCGTTGGAAGAGCCATCAACAGTCATGAGAATCTAGCTAGAATAGGATATGTATTTATTTATTTGAGAGAAAGCAGCTTATACGATATCTATAAAAAAACAGAGCTGTTTAAAAGCGGAGAGCTGTTTCTGATCAGCAGAACAGGCAGGGTTGTTTCCAGTAAGGATAAGGAAATTCTTGGTACAATGAAAGGCATGCCCAAAACGGGGCTGAATCTGTACACTCTCGAGGAAAACTTTGTTACTGCGAAAGTGGACCGGAAGAATTATTATATCACCTTCAGAGCGATTGAGGGAACGAATTGGAGAATAATCAGCTTCATCCCAGCAGTGGAAGTTGAAAAGGATATCATCTGGCTTCGTAACTGGACAATCTTAATCTGCGCTTCCACCTGCCTATTGGCGCTGATTGTATCTGTTGCAATTTCAGATAGTATATCAAAGCCTGTAAGAAGGCTTTCAAAAATGATGTTGAAGGTCGGAGGAGGTGATTTCAGCGTACTTAGCAGTTATGAATCCAAGGATGAGATCGGGATATTGAGCAGTCACTTCAATAAGATGGTTTCTCAGGTACAGCAGCTGATCCAGGAGGTGTACCAGGAACAACTACTGAAGCAGAAAGCCGAATTGAAATCCTTAAGAATGCAGATCAACCCACATTTCTTGTACAATACGCTGGAATCTATTAATTGGATGGCCAGAACCAAAGGTGTTCCGGATATCGGAAAAATGGTAAAGGCTTTAGGGGATCTCATGCGGTCTAGCATCAGTGGAGATGATTTTGTATCCATTGAGGAGGAAATGAAGAATATCAACAATTATCTCACAATTCAAAAATTCAGATATGGAGACCGATTTGATGTGGTGACTGACATTGATCCCGAGATCGCGATGATCAAGATTCCTAAGCTGATTTTACAACCGATTGTAGAGAATGCCATCGTTCATGGAATCGAAGAGATGGTTGGGAACGGGAGAATAGAGATCAAAGGAGCTTTAGAAAATCAAAAAGTCGTTCTTCAGGTAAAGGACAACGGAATTGGGATGGACGAAAGCCAAATCCTGGAATTGCTTTCGCAAAAGGATAATGCCCGGCAGACCGAAGGGCATACCCATATCGGCCTTCGCAATGTAGACCGCAGGGTCAAGATGTATTACGGTCAAGACTACGGGCTTTTCATAGAAAGCAGCCCGGGCTGCGGAGCCAATGTCAAAATTCTTTTATCTCAAGACATCTCTTTCAATGCAAGTTGAAAAGTTAATATTTTAAAGAATGTGGTTTATTCTGTCTAATGTGTTCCTCTGCGAAGCGCTATATAATTAAATCATGAAAGACAAAACATCATCTAATTTAAAGGAGGACGAAATCCATATGAAGAAGGTTGTTAGTTTACTGCTTTGTCTATGCCTGTGCTTAACAGTAGTACTGGCAGGTTGTGGTAGCAAGACTGAGACGGCTCCGGCGGCTGAAACAAAGAGCGAACCGGCAAAACAAGAGGCCAAGAAGGAAGAACCAAAAAGCGCTGAAAAGAAGCCGATAAAGATCTCTGCATGGGGCTTGGAAAATGACCCGAACTCAAAAATCATTAAGGAAACAGTACAACTCTTTAATGAAAAGAACACTACAAATTCTGTTGCAACCATCGAGTTCACAGAACAGGAACAGTACAAAACAAAGATCACAGCACAGATTGCTGCAAATGAAATGCCAGACATGTTCAATGTTTGGTCCGCAGGATTCATGAAACCTTTTGTAACTGCAGGTAAAATTGCCAGCATCAGCGATGAACTGAATAAGGATGCTGATTGGAAGAATCGTTATGTAGGCGGTATATTTGCTCCTCTTACTTTTGATGGAAAAATTTATGGTGCTCCAACAACTCAGACTGTTGTATTGTTGTACTACAACAAAGAAATCTTTGAAAAGTATGGCTTGAAGGCACCTCAAACATATGCAGAACTTAAGACTGTCATTGAAACTCTTAACAAGAATGGTGTTACTCCTTTTGCTCTCGGCAACAAAGGACCTTGGGTAGGAGCTATGTTCAGTGAGCTTGTTGCTAACCGTATCGGCGGAAGCGAACCATACAACAAGGTTGCTGACGGTTCAGGAACTTGGGAAGATCCTTCCTTTATTGAAGCCGGCAAGATTATGGCTGAGCTCGCAAAGATGAATGCGTTCCCGAAGGGCTTCAACGCATTGGATAATGACCCTTCAAGAGAATTGTTCATTCAGGGTAAAGCGGCTATGCACGTGATGGGAAGCTGGGCTATCCAACAGGTTAGCAACAATAACCCGAACGTAGGAAAGCTGGATGTTGCAAAGTTCCCAGCAATGGAAAACGGTAAGGGAAGTGTGGATAACTGGCTCGGTCAGCCTGACCAGTGCTTCGTAATCAGCTCCACCTGCAAGAACAAGGAAGGTGCGGTTGAATTCCTCAAGTTCTTATCTGATCCTGCAACTCAGACTAAGTTTGCTGAAGCGGGTAACCTCATTGCTACAACTACAAAAGTAGATACAGCAAAGCTGAATCCTCTTGCAGTAAAAGCTGCTGAACTTCAGAAAGATATGAAAGAACTCTTCGTATTCTATGATGTTGGACTTGGCGCTACAGTCGGAAACGAATATAACAACACAATCCAGGCAATCACTGCTGGAAAAGCACCGGAAGAAGCCTTTAAGAAACTGCAGGAGTTCACTAAGCAGAATAAGGATAAATAATTAATCAGTTTGTGGTTTTAACGGTCAGGAGGATCATTCTCCTGGCCGTTAATCATAAATGATAAAGTGGGAGAATCAGATATGGAACTAATGCTTAGAAACAAAAAAACAATACTTGCTTTTTTACTGCCGGGGTTACTGATCTATCTTGGAGTTGTCATTGTACCGATTGTTAACACCGCATATCTAAGCGTATTCAAGTGGAATGTATTGGGTGCCAAGAAGTTTTTAGGTTTGGAGAATTACATCCAGCTCTTTACGCAGGATGACGTTTTTAGAACCGGGTTGAAGAATACTTTCTTACTTATGGGTTTATCCCTGGTTATACAGATTCCGCTGGCGATAATGCTGGCAATCGCACTAAGCGGTAAAATCAAAGGAAAGAAGTATTTCAAGAACGTAATCTTTTTCCCGAATATTCTTTCCAGCGTTGCGGTTGGACTCTTATGGACATTCATTTATAATCCGGAATTTGGTATAATCAACAAGGTGCTGTCTGCTGTGGGTCTTGAAAGTCTTACGAGGCTTTGGCTTGCAGAAGAACAAACCGTACTTCCTTCAATCATCATCACGATTTGCTGGCAGTTTGTAGGCTATCATATGATCCTGTACCTTGCTGCCATCGAGAATATTCCATCAAGCATGAATGAAGCCGCAGTCATAGATGGAGCGGATTCATGGAGAACCATTAGATATATTACGCTTCCCTTGATCAAGCCAATCATCGGAATTGATGCAGTCCTAATGGCTACAGGTGCTCTCCGCTACTTTGACTTGATCTATATCATGTCAAATGGCGGCCCCAATCACGCGAGTGAGGTTATCGCGTCCTATATGTACTACAAATCCTTCAGGGATATGCAGTACGGCTATGGAAGTGCAATTTCCCTGGTATTACTGGTTCTTTGCCTTGGAGTAGCTTTCATCCTCAACAAAGCCTTCAAGTCAGAGGAAATTCAGTATTAGTGATAATGAACAGTAAGTTTAGATAAATTGGATAAGCCAGTCCGTTGGCATCCAACACAGCTGAGCGAATCTTAATTTTCTTTTCAGTTCATTAATGATCATAAGGAGAAGTGAATTCATATGGAATATAGTCTATTAAAAAGAAATAAATTGTCCATTTCAAAGGTCATCATGTACATCTTGCTTATTGTTTTTTCCATCACCTGTCTGTATCCTTTGATATGGCTGCTTATAAATTCAGTCAAGAGCAATGGAGAGTTGTTTGATAATCCATGGACCCTTGGATCGACATTACAGTTTGCTAACTACTCAAAAGCCTGGGTAGCAGGTAAAATAGGAACAGGGTTTTTAAATTCAGTATTTGTTTCAATTATTTCAGTTGTGATTACAATCCTTGTGGGAAGTATGGCGGCTTTTGCCATCAAGAGACTCAAATGGAAGCTGTCTGGCTTGGTACTAGCTGTATTCCTTTTAGGCGTTATGATACCGATACACTCAACATTGATTCCGCTTTTCATACTTTTTAAAAACATTGGCTTTACCGACAAATATATAGCTCTCATTCTACCTTACGTTGCATTTGCCCTTCCTACATCCGTATTCATCCTTACGGGTTTTATGGGCACCTTCCCCAGAGAAATCGAAGAAGCGGCCGTTATGGATGGCTGCAGTATGGCGGGAGTATTTTGGAGAATGATTGTGCCATTATCCAAATCAGCAATTGCAACCATCACAATTTTTAACTTTGTCAGCATGTGGAATGAATTGATGTTTGCGATGATATTCATGTCGGATCCACTCAAGATGACGCTACCAGTGAGCCTTACACGCTTTAGGGGGCAGTATTCAACGGACTGGACAGTCCAGTTGGCTGCGATTATGATCATGGTTTTACCAAGCATCCTGGTATATATGTTTTTGAATGATAAGATTATTGAAAGTATGACCGTAGGGGCTGTAAAAGGATGATGACCGTGCTACAGCCAGAAAAGGAAGAACCGTAGAGATGATACTGCGGTTCTTTTTTTGCAGATGAATAAAGGGGGACGTTTCTGCACTTTTGTTCAAATGATGTAAGTGAAGAGGGGGACAGTTCTGCATTTTTTGATCTTGTACGGTAGTTATTATTAATGATACTTTTGCAGGCAACACTTAAGAGGGGACGTTTCTGCACTTATATCCAAGTTGGTAATTTTTTAAGATTATTGGAGAGCGGTTAATATATCTAGCGTATAAATCGTTGTGCATAGTAATAACTAATGGAGTGAGAGTTTTAATCAAAGACCTTAATGAATAATAATAGGAGTTAAACTCCTGCTTTTTTATAAAAGGTAGGGGAACATCCTTTTACCTTTTTAAACATCCTGTTGAAGGTTACGAAGCTGTTAAACCCGACTTCGTGAGCAATCTGAGCAATAGTCAAACTGCTGTTCATCAGCAGTTTCTCGGCTTTCTTGATTCTAAATTCGTTCAGATAATGGTGAAAGTTCTTTTCCGTAATCTCTTTAAAGAGTCTTGAAAAATGATACTCACTGAATCCTACAGCACTGGATATGTCTTTTAAAGTGATTTCATCCTGGTAATGCTCTTCAATATATTTAAACGCGCTGTTGATTTTCTCCAGGCCAAATACTCGTTTGCTGCTGTTATTTAAGCTTTCAAAGCTGATTTTTTCAACCAGGCTTCTGGAAAGTAAAACTAGAATGTCATAAACTCTGGCATTAAGAGACAGCGCATAGGCAAACTCTTTTTTTTCATATTCATGAACCATTTCAAATATTTTATTTTCAATTGCTTTATGTAAATATTTATCATCTTTAGTGGATATTTTTTTTGCTTGTGTTAAAAATGGCTTTATATTGTGAATGCCGCCGAAACCATCCAGCATGGAGATGTCAAATTGTATGAAGAATTGTTTCCCGATACTGTGGATGTCATGTATCTCCCCGGAAGGGATCACCAGTATTTCTGTGTTTTCAAGAAGGTATTCAACTCCATTGACAGTAATTCTGCTACAGCCTTCGGAAACGTAGATCAGTTCAACTGCATTATGCCAGTGCAGAGGGTAGCGAAAATCCCCGGAAGTATTTGCTTCCAGACGAAAGGGATAGTTTTCCGAAAAGATTTCTTTTTCATGTAAGCCTACTAGGATCATAAAAATACCTCCACCTAAATTTTAACGTAAAAATAGGGTGGAGGCAAATATAAATGGGGACGGTTCTGCACAAATTGCTGGTATCAGCAATTTGTGCAGAACCGTCCCCTGAAATTCAAGAATTAGACCTTAATATTCAAGTTCAGCTGCATTTCCGATCAATTCAAACGCGGCTTTTGAAACATCGTTTCCGGTAAGTTTCAGGCTTCTTTCATCCGGTTGGCTGCCTCCGATATAGACCTCAAACATGCCCGGCTCAAGAACAGTTTTCCCGTCATTATCGATCAATGCCATCATTCTTGGGGTAAGTGTAAAACATACTTCAGTTTCTTTGCCCGGTGCCAGATGAATCCGCTTGATGCCTCGCAACTGCCATCTGGGAACTTCAACACTGGCTTCGATATCTTTCATATAGAGCTGAACGATTTCATCGGAGGCCCAATTCCCGATATTTTTAATTTCTATGCTGCATTCCAGATTTTCTCCGATACTTATCTGATCCTTGCCGATTTGTATTTCACCATATTCAAACTTCGTATAGCTCAAGCCATAGCCAAAGGGATAAAGGGCTTCAGTTTCCATGTATCTGTAGGTCCTGTTCTTCATGGAGTAATCACAGAAATCAGGAAGTTCTTCTGTTGATTTGTAAAAAGTCACCGGTAATCTTCCGGATGGACTATATTCTCCAAAGATTAGTGAAGCAACGGCTTTCCCGCCTTGAGCGCCCGGATACCAGGCTTGGATGATGGAGGGAATGTTCTGGTCAGCCCAGGTGACAGCCAGGGCACTGCCGGAAAGAAGTACCAGGATGATCGGCTTACCTGTTTTGTGCACGGCTTCAAGAAGCTCTTGTTGATTCCCGGGAAGATTCAAGTGAAGTTTGTCTCCGCTGGCATATTCGTTGGAAACATCTCCTTCTTCACCTTCGATCGTTGCATCAAGACCAAGACACATAACAACGACATCCGCACGTTCTGCAACAGCAATGGCTTCAGCAAATCGATCCTTGGATTCACCCAACCCTTGAACCCTATCCTTATATAAATGACATCCTTGTGCATAGTATACTCTGGTGTTTTCACCCACTGCATCCTGAATTCCTTCAACAATTGTTGTATAACGATTGGCAGTACCACAGTAATTGCCCTCCAAAGCGGTTCTGCTATCGGCATTAGGGCCAATCACAGCAATGGAGTTAAGCTTATTCTTATCCAATGGAAGCATTCCCTTTTCATTTTTCAAAAGAACCAGTGACTTTTTAGCCATATCGAGGGCGAAATCAAGATGTTCCTTACAGCTGTTGACCTCATAAGGCGTATGAGCATAAGATACATTTTCAGGATCATCGAACATCCCCAGCTTCATTCGGGTGGTCATCAGCCTTGTTACGGATTGATCAATGACTTCTTCGCTCACCAGTCCCTCTTTATGGGCAATGAGCAAATTGATGTACATGTTTCCGCAATTTAAGTCACAGCCGCTGTTTACTGCCAGAGCGACAGACTCCGGTGCGGTTCTTGTTACCATGTGGTGTTCATGAAAATCTTTGATAGCCCAACAATCGGAGGTCACATGGCCTTTAAAACCCCATTCTTCCCGAAGGATCTCTTTTAACAGCATTCTGCTTCCGCAGCAGGGTTCATCATTTGTCCTGTTATAAGCACCCATGACTGCCTCAACATCTGCTTCCTGAACAGCTTCCTTGAATGCAGGCAGGTATGTCTCACGCAGGTCTTTCTTAGATACGACAGCATTAAAGCTGTGTCTTTCACTTTCGGGACCGCTGTGTACAGCAAAGTGTTTTGCACAAGCTGCAGCTTTCAAATACTTTTTGTCATTCCCTTGAATTCCTTTGATAAATGCAACGCCAAGACGGCCTGTAAGATAGGGGTCTTCACCGTAAGTTTCGTGTCCTCGGCCCCAGCGAGGGTCTCTGAATATATTGATATTCGGAGACCAGAAAGTCAAGCCCTTATAGATACCATGGTCGCTTTTCCTCTGATTCTCATGGTATTTTGCTCTTCCTTCGGTGGAGATAATGTCGGCTGTTTTATATAGGAGGTCTTCGTCAAAGGTAGCCGCCATTCCGATGGCCTGCGGGAAAACAGTAGCAACACCGGCTCTTGCAACTCCGTGCAAAGCTTCATTCCACCAGTTGTAAGAGGGAAGGTCCAATCTTGGAATGGCTGGAGCGCTATGCAGCATTTGTGTAACTTTTTCTTCAAGAGTCATTCTCGAAACCAGGTCTTTCGCACGTTCTTCAAAGCTCAAGGCTTGATTTTTATACGCCGGTATTTCAGACATATCAATTCCTCCATCGCGCTTGTTTTATTTTAATTGTACTGGTTGACTGCATGACTTTCATTTCAAATATTGCTATGATATTTTCACTTTTTGCGGTTCGCAGCTGTACAAATTTATAAGTTGCATAGATGAATTTAAAGAATATATTGACTGATCAGTCGAACGGGTGTAGAATAATCTTGGTGATAATTTACAATGGATAAAAAAGAGCAGATTTGCAAGGCAGCCATTCAACTATTCAATCAAAATGGCTTTGATAAAACCCCAACTTCACAGATTGCTAAAGAAGCCGGAGTTGCGATCGGAACTCTTTTTCATCATTTTAAGACAAAAGAGGAGCTGATCAACAGCCTGTATTTGCGATGCAAGGAATCCATGATCAGCAGGTCGCTGAAGGGGGCAGATCAGGAGAAGGCATATCTGAGCAAAATACGGCGCATTTATAAAAACTATCTGCAGTGGGGGATGGACTGTACGGATGAGTTCTTATTCTTTCAGCAGTTTGGCTATTCCGTATATATTTATGACAAAACGAAAGAAGAAGGAAGGAATAAATTCGAAGTCTTTTTGGAATTATTGAAGGAAGGAATGGAGAAAGAGTTTATCAAAAATACATCGATAGACTATCTTCTAGCGGTATCTACTGCCATCATGATGGCAAACATGAATTATTTTATCCAAAACAGGGTTAAAATAGAGGATGAAAACTTTGTGGAAGAAACCTTTAATGCTTTGTGGAACAGCATTCGAAGATAAAATTTTTTACTTAGAATAGATTGACTAGTCGGTATAAATGAGGAGGATTATAATGTTATATCGTAAAATGGGAAAAACGGGCGATAAGCTATCCATACTTGGGTACGGCTGCATGCGGTATCCTCAAAAGAACGGAAAGATTGATGAAGAGCGTACGGAAAGACAAATCATCCAGGCCATAGAAAACGGTGTCAATTATTTTGATACCGCTTATATTTATCATGGGGGAAGAAGCGAAAGCATTCTCGGGAAGATATTAGCCAAGGGATATAGGGATAAGGTCAGGATTGCAACAAAACTTCCGCCGTATTTAATTCACAGTTTCAAGGATATGGAGTCAATTCTGGAAACACAGTTAAAAAGGTTATGCACCGACCGGATTGATTATTATCTGATCCACGCAATTAACGATATCAACGGCTGGAACAGGCTAAAGGAACTTGGGGTGCTGGAGTTCCTGGAGATGCGTAAAAAGGAAGGAAAGCTGATCAACATCGGCTTTTCGTATCATGGTGATAAGGAAAACTTCAAACGGATTGTGGATGATTACCCATGGGATTTCTGCCAGATTCAATACAATTACATCGATGAAAACGTTCAAGCTGGAAAAGAGGGACTTGAATATGCTGCTTCCAAAGGCTTGGGAGTTGTCATTATGGAGCCTTTACGAGGCGGATCCCTGGTTGGAAGAATTCCGGAATCGGTGCAAAAGATATGGAATTCCGCAGAAATAAAAAGAACCCCTGTTGAATGGGCGTTGCGCTGGATTTGGAATCATCCGGAAGCTACCGTTGTACTTTCGGGGATGAATGAGGAGCGTCATATTGAGGAGAATGTAAGAATTGCCGGAGAAGCTTACCCCAACTCCTTAACGGCAGAGGAACTGAGACTCTTTGAAAGTGCGAAGGATGCCTACGGCAAACTTATGAAAGTTGGCTGCACCGGATGCGCATACTGTTTGCCCTGCCCGGCAGGTGTCGATATTCCGCTGTGTTTCAGTTTTTATAACAGCAAACATTTTTTTAATGACAGACATCTGAACTTCCAGTACATGGCATTTACCGGCGGAGTAACAGGCAGCAAGCCTTCCCATGCCGCATTGTGCAAAGATTGCGGGAAGTGTGAGAAAGCCTGTCCTCAGCATATTGAGATCCGTGAAAAATTGAAGGAAGTGTCAAAAGAGATGGAGATGCCAATCCTTAAACCGGCACTTTGGGTCTTTAGAAAGTATATGACTTTGCGAAACAGTTTGAGAAAAAAGTAAATACATTCTTTATACCACTAAAGGGTTAGCATTCACTAACCCTTTAGTGGTATAGAGGGGACGTTTCTGCACTTTATGCTACAAGCGAACAAATGTTCTTTCATTTTAGTGGGAAATATAATACAATGGATGTGTGAGGTGGTATAAATGCCAAGAACAGCACGCATTAAGGCGCCTGAGTACATTTATCATATCATGTGCCGCAGTATAAGTGAGGTTGACTTATTTAGAGATGAAGACGATAAGAACTATTATCTTGGGCTTTTAAAAAAGTATACAGATAAGTTTCGATGTAAAATATATGCCTATTGCCTTTTAGATACCCACGTACATTTGCATTTTGATCCGCAGGGATTTGATATTTCAAGGTTTATGCATTGTGTCAATGTATCTTATGTAATTTATTATAATAAAAAATATACGCGTCGCGGTCATGTGTTCCAGGGAAGATATGAAAGTAAGGTTGTTTCTTCGGAAAAGTATAGTCTTGCTCTATCTGCCTATATCCATAATAATCCTAAAGATGTAGAGGGCTTTGGTGGAAGAGAGTATGAATACCCTTTTTCATCGATGGGGATATATCTAGGAAAACGTAAAGATATTTTGGAGCTTGTGGATACTAGTTTTATACTAAACTTTTTCAAATCTAAAACGCAGAGCCAAGCAGTGAAAAGATATGTTGAATTTGTAGGAAGACATCGAGATGTTGGAGCCATAAAAAATATAATTAATTGTATTGCAAGAAATATTTCTAATGTTTATAGGGATGACAGAAAAATAGTATTTCGGAATATTAAGCCAGAATATGTTGTTGCATTTTTGACTAAAAGGTTTGGATTACCTTCAGCAGAATATGTTAGGCTCAAATCAAGACGTGAAATAATGCATATTAGGGCATTTTGTGTGTTTTTGCAGAGAACATTCTGTGGGTACGGATATAAAGACATATGTAAATATATTGGGAATATGTCGCTTTCAGGTGTCTCAAGACTTTGCCGTCAAGGATTTAATCTATATAATGAGAGTAAAGAATATCGAGATATCTGTGAAGGTATTCTTAGCATAGGACAACTTGCTTAATAAACCTTCATGTGTTTAGATTATAAGCATAATAAGTAAGATTAGTTTA